>CAZKPQ010000035.1:0-8135 GCA_964554695.1 uncultured Gammaproteobacteria bacterium
GTTTGGGATAGCCGACTCCCCTTCCACTACCATTGACTCATTAAACTCAGGAGACCAACTGATTTTGTCATCGTCAGAGACCTCATGGTAGAAGTCGGGGGTTATTTTGAAGGAACCCAGGTAATCAAGCCGGCGGACACAAAGCCGTTTATAGCGGTAGCCTTCTTTAATAATTGCCTGGTTGGCTTCGTGGATAGCAGTATCGACCGTGGGCCAGAGAAAGTAGTTTGGGGTACGACGAGAATCGTCCTCAAAATAGATCGTGACATAGTAGAGTTGTCTTGGGAGGGTCTTAGTAGGCACAGGGTTATTTTAGCAGTAAAGACCAGTTTTGTATGAATTTGACGCGACGGCTTGCCTGGCGAAAAAATGCGAATTAAACTAATCCCTGTGAGCGCAAAGGCAAGTGTTAAACGATCGGTAGTAAAATCAATAAGCTATCGGGCGGCAATCGTAGCCACGAACGCAGTCGTAGTTTACGCTATTACTGGAAGGTGGGATGCAACGATGGGGGTAACCTCAACGACGGCAGTTTTAAACACGGCTTTATATTTTCTTCACGAAAGACTTTGGAACACGATCCACTGGGGGAAGAGGGTTTTGAAACGATAGATTTACTCTAGCAGGCACGTTTTGGCCTATTGTAGCCTTAGGATAATTTGATATGATCATTCTCATACTATGAGATATATGGCCTCTGAGCTTAATCAGATCACCGACCCCGTTAAGGCGGGCGCGGTTATCTTGGCTCAAAGGAAAGAAGAAAAGTAAGTAAATATAAATAGTCTGCCAAGA
Source organism: uncultured Gammaproteobacteria bacterium (assembly GCA_964554695.1). GTDB lineage: Bacteria > Patescibacteriota > Microgenomatia > JAMCZE01 > JAMCZE01 > CAZKPQ01. The sequence continues at coordinate 796 of CAZKPQ010000035.1, forward strand.
TAACCAGCTACAAGGGCTGGTTTTTTTATGGCAAAAGAAATTACGATGAGAGAGTTGATCAATAAATTGCAGGGTCGAACGAGGAGCACCATCTGGAAGCTCTATGTTTTCGAGTTTCTGAGGGAGATGGGCTTTTTTGGGGCGGTACTAGTTCCCTTCTTTACCGAGTGGGGTGGGATTGGTTTGGTTCAAGTACAGATTCTTCAATCCTGGTTCATGTTTTGGATCTTTATTCTTGAGGTTCCGACAGGAGCGATTGCGGACTTCTTAGGAAGAAAGTATTCAATTGCCCTAGGAGCTTTCACGGTTAGCCTGGCGGCACTAATCTACGGGAGTGTTCCCCGATTCGAAGTATTTCTTTTAGGAGAACTTCTGTTCGGAGCGGCAATGGCTCTGTATTCGGGAGCGGATAGGGCGCTTTTATATGACACCCTAAAAGAGGAAGGAAAAGAAGAGTTAAGTAAGCACTACTTTGGCCGAATTCATGCGATCCATTTAGCGGGAATAATGGTGGCAGCGCCGATTGGAGGCTTAATTGCGGCGAAGATGGGCCTAAATTATCCGATGGTTTTATCGGCTATCCCCTACTTACTAGCGGGGCTGGTAGCTTTAACTATTCGGGAGCCGGAGGTAAGGGAAAGGGTTTCGGAGAGAAAGCGCTACATAGAAATCATAAAAAGGGGGCTGGTGTACTTTTATTCCCACCCAAAGCTACGAGGGCTGGCAATTGACGCCGTGTTAGTAGCAACAGCAGCGTATTTTGTAATTTGGCTTTATCAGCCGCTACTTCGGGAAGAGGGGTTTCCGATTGCCTACTTTGGACTAGTCCATGCATTAATGGTCGGAGTGGAGATTTTGATAGCGGCTAACTTTTCCAGGTTTGATAAGTTAGTGGGGTCATCAAAAAGATACCTCGTAGTCTCAGCAGCCCTGACGGCTGGGGCATTTGTCATTGCAGCAGTGTTTCCGTCGGTGGTGACGGGAATTCTTCTGGTAATCATAGGAGGAGGATTTGGACTAACACGGTTAGAGTATGTAAGTGCAGTCATGAATAAGTTTATTCCATCAGAGGAACGGGCGACGGTGCTGTCCTCGTTTTCAATGCTACGACGACTGGCGCTAGTGGTCTTAAACCCAGTCGTAGGAATAATAGCCGACGGGTCTCTGGGGTATGCCCTAGGATTAGTCGGAATACTACCGATACTGGCGATTGGGTGGTTAATGGTTCGGAAGGATTTAACAAGCGAATAATCTTTCAGAAGTCATACAGTTTACCCATTTTCTTCATTCCGAACTATTTTAAAGTTTCCTAGCGCAGCCTGAGAAATGCTAGGAGGAAGGTGTGGATAAAGGTGAGAGCGCTGGGAGCCATGGAGGAAGGCGGAGCGTTCCCAATTATTTTTTCCCGATCATTTTTTTCCTGATTGCAGTAGCTATTTTTAATGGAACGGCAAGAGGAATTAACTTCGGAGATAACCCGGGAGAAGTAACCTGGCTTTTAGCAAGAGCGTTTATAACGTTAGCATTAGTAACGGTGACAGTAACACTGGCGAGTGCCATGGTTGTGCCACGAAAGAGAGTAGCCGAAGGCACGACTTTAGGGATTATTGCCGGAGGGATAAGCTATGCCTTTTTAATTTCGGTAACGACTCTTGTTCTTCAACTAGACTGGCGAATAATTCCGGAGGCGATTGTAAGTGTTTTTCCGTTGGTTTTGATAGGAAGCGGAATGGCAGCTATTAGAATAATCTTTGGTAGTCTAATTTATCTTTTAGTGACGGCGGTTTTAGGAGCAGCGTTTGCAAGGATTCTTCGAACGACGGATGACCGAAGAACAATTGCGGCAGGAGTATTTTTTGGGCTATCGATCTGGGCGCTTTTAAGCTACTTTATCCTGCCATTTGTTGGATCCGGCATACTGAGAGGACCACTACCAGCCGAGTGGATGGGAATAGCCCTAGGGGTATTCGGAGGAATTCTGGGGGTTTTGTTTACCTCAAGGACACCAGAAACAACGCCACTGGATTTACCTAAGACAACGCAGGTGGTCGTACCGGTTCCCAAGAAAACCCGGAAAAGAATTAGGCGACGGTAGAGTTGCTGATTTGGACCTTTGGACTTAAGATGGGGAGGTGATTGGGAAACTTAGCTTCCGAAAAGAAATCGCCAAAGGAACAGTGGAAGTCGAGTTTAAGCTTCCGCAAGCAATTGAATTTGTCGCCGGACAATACGTAACAATAACACTTCCAAGTCTTTCACATAATGATGCCAGAGGGCTATCAAGAGATTTTTCGATAAATAATCCGCCGAGTCAAAACGACAGAATTATTATTACTACCCGGGTTAGAGAGAGCGCGTTTAAAAAGACTTTACTAGAACTACCTATCGGAACAGAGGTAGAAATAGACTACCCGAGCGGGCGGTTTAAACTGCTAGACGAGACCACAAAACCAGTCGTTTTAATGGCGGGAGGGATTGGAGTAACGCCGTTCTTATCGATGATTCGAGACGCAAATGAGAGAAAAACCAATCACCAGATTACTCTTGTCTACTCTAACCGGGACAAAGAGTCAGCGGCTTATTTGTCGGAGTTAGAAGAGATAGAAAAAAATAGTCGAAACTTTAAATTAATTCCGATAATGACCCAAGACCCTAATTGGCCAGGAGAAAAAAGGAGAATTGATAGCCAACTTATTAAAGACTACTTTCCCGAAGTAAATAGGCAAACATACATGATTGCTGGACCGCCGGAAATGGTTGAAGGAGTATTTAAGGCCTTAACGGAAGCGGGGGTAGAACCACAAAACATTAAGAGCGAGGATTTTGCCGGTTATTAACGAGAGTGCATGAAAGAAAATAAACTGGTAATTACTATTAATAAATCGGCCACGGAAATCTTTGAATTTGCTCTTAATCCTCAAAATACACCTAAGTGGGTGAAGTCAATTACATACGAAGAAACAAATGAGTGGCCGGTAAGGGTAGGGACAATTTACAGAAATAGTGATAGGCAAGGTGATTGGTCGGAATATACAGTAACAGAGCTTAAAGAAAACGAGATGTTTGTGTTTAGAAAGAACGACAATAACTACCATGTCAAATATACACTCACCCCAATTAACGATAATCTTACAAACTTGGAATATTATGAGTGGGTCGAGCACGGAGAGATAGATGGTCCCTTTACACAAGAGGCACTTATTAAACTTAAGACAGTCCTCGAGCAATGAATATTCCAAAAATAACGACGATTGGAGTGATTATTATTGTTGGCTTTTTAATAATTGGAGGAATTCTAGCTAAGAAGTTTGTAGGAGATGTCCGACCGGTAGTTATACCAACGGGGCAAGATATTGCCGCTAAACTAAACCCGAAAGGAAATGCGTCTGGTCAAGGCGAGCGGGTGGATTTTTTGAAAGTTCCCGACGGGTATCAAGCTAGGTATTTTGCTAAGAATTTGGATAATGCCCGAGACTTTGAGTTAAGTCCGGGAGGAGTATTAGTAGTATCTTTAACGGGACCTGGACAAGTAGTGGCTCTGCCTGATCAAAATAAAGATGGGGTAGCGGATGAGAATAAAGTTTTACTTTCTGGACTGTCTCGGCCACACGGTTTAGTGTTCTATAAAGATTGGTTGTTTGTGGCCGAAGAAACTAGAGTTACTCGATATTTTTGGGACGAACAAAAAGTCGAAGCCAAAATAGATCGAAGGATATTAGATCTGCCAAAGGGGGGAAATCATTTTACAAGGGACTTGGTCTTTAACTCTAAAGGGGAGCTTTTCGTTTCTTTGGGATCGACTTGCAATGTTTGTGTCGAAAAACATGAGTGGTTAGCGGCAGTAGTTAAGACTAATGAGAACGGAGAAACACCGAAACTTTTTGCGAAGGGACTTCGAAACTCAGTCTTTTTGACGGTTAACCCAAAAACAGATGAAGTTTGGGCAGGAGACATGGGGAGAGATTTAATTGGTGATGACCGGCCGAAGGAAGAGATTAATATTATTCGAGAAGGAAGAGATTACGGCTGGCCATACTGCTATGAAGAGAGGGTCCATGACAACGATTTTGACCCAGAAAATAGGCGGTCGTGTGGGGAAACGGAGCCGCCGGTCTACGGATACCAAGCACACTCGGCCCCCTTGGGAATAACATTTATTGACTCTCCCCTATTCCCAGACGATTGGCAAGGCGATTTACTGGTCAGCTATCACGGATCGTGGAACCGATCAGCGCCAGTTGGATATAAGATAGTTAGATTTGACGTTTCCGGAAATAGTATTTCTGGAGAAAGTGATTTTATTAGCGGGTTTTTAAAGGGATCAACGGCGGAAGGTCGACCGGTAGATATAGTCTTAACAGAGGAAGCGGCCTATATATCCGACGATAAGGCCGGAGCGGTATACCGACTAACTAGAAATTAACTTCAAAGATACCAAGTTGGCCTTTGACGGGAAAGATCTTTTTAAGAGGGCGAAGGTTTCGAATAAGCCAACTATAAGCACCGGGGTAAAGAGGACAACAGGCGGCCTCATGGTCACCCTCAACCATGGGACGAATGTCATAAAGTTCAACCACACAGAGAGCAAAGCCAGCGGGTGAAATGTTAGGTTTTTGCGACGAACAAATTAGAAGGTCGCCCCGATACCGGGTTGTCCATTTACGAGTCTCGATAGTTTTTTTGCCAGAAGCAATAAGATTAGCGAATGGCTGCTTGAGAGAAATTGCTTTCACACTAAAAGTTCCGGTCAAAGCGAGAGGTAGTGACCTTAACTGGCAGGAAATTTCGAAGTTGGGCGCTCGAATAGTAGATGCCGGGCTTATCCCGGAGACCGTAAGTAAGAGCAGCCTTAGTGGGCGGGAAGAGATTTTCAAGGTGGGGAAGATCACGAAGAGGAATCCAGGCGGCCGTTCCTTCGGAGGATGGAGAGGGCGACTGGGAGGACTTGAGATTAATTCGGAAACCAAAGACTAAATAGATCTCTTTGCGGTCAAGGTGATGGTTGGAAAGAATATATTTTAGACTAACGTCTTCCTCATTTAACTCAATTCCGGTTTCCTCGCGGACTTCTCGAATGGCGGCAGTTAGTGGATCCTCGTTGGGATCAATATGCCCGCCAGGACCCACCCAGTAATTTGGAAAGTTTTTGGCGGTGGAGCTTCTTTTAAAGAGGAGTAGTTTGTCTTCCTTAACAATAAAACATTCGACGACAGGAAGAAGCTTGGGATGACTGGATAGAGAAGGCTTCACAAGAGTTTATAGAAAAGAGTGGTAATAATTCCGATGGAATAGGATGAGGCGATGTAAAAGATAGTTGGAAAACGGAGAGGATCGCGGCGCTTAAGCCATAGAAGGTAAAGCGAAAGAAGAGTGACGAAAGTAAAGATGGCCAGATCAATAGCTACTTCTTCAAAGGCGAGGTTGGCAAAGATGCCGGCGGCAATAATAAGGGCGTTGGGGAGAATTAGGAGCAGGTCGAGGCGGGTAGCTCTGGTTTTTCGGGGGAGAAGAAACTCAGTAAAAAGTAGGGAAAGGTTGAGAGCGACAAAGCCAGCGTAGTAGACGAGGTGACTAAAGACGTCGTCATTATAAGCAATAATGTTACAAAGAGGGCTGTCGATGGCTCCACCCCGACAGAAGCGAGTGTTTAGGTAGTTGGTGATTTCGTGGTCACCAGAGCCGGCTCCAAAAAGATAGATGCCGGTAACAAAGAGGAGAGAAAATACGAGGAAAAGCGGGGCCTGGAGTTGACGGGCGGCAATAATGTCCCGGCGTAGAAGGTAATAGATAAGAACGGTGGACAGAGGTAAAGGAAGCATGGCGTTAAAATCGAGGAGACGGAGAAACTCAAAAGGATCCAGAAATGTAGTCGTGAGAGAAGTGAGGCGATTTAAGGATAGGAAAATTATTATTAGGGAAAGAGCTGCTAGAAGTAAGTGAAAACGACGCACATCTTAGGATGTATCACTTCTCTACCCCGAGTTCAAGAGGATTAGCTTTGGGAAGGCACCCTAGTCCCGCGCTTCCTGGCTTTAGAAAGGCCGATGGCAATAGCTTGTTTGCGGCTTTTGACCGTTTGACCACTTCGACCACTTTTTAACTGACCGCGCTTAAATTCATACATAGCTTTTTCAACATGAACCTGGGAACGACGAGAATATTTAGGCAACGAATTCACCTCCTTTACCAGAGGTTAGGCGGAAAAAGCTAACGGATAGTAAAAGGGGGCCATGAGAGAGGTAAGAGAGGGGCTTTAGGGCTTTGGGAGATGGAGGTTAATAGTTTCCACAAGATAATCAATATCAAAGGGTTTGGCGATGGCAGCAACGGCGCCAGCTTTTTTAACGAGGGCGTCAAGGCCGGTACCCGCAGTGGTAAGAATAATCGGGAGCGAGGGAAAGTGGTTTTTAATTTCTTTAGCGCAAACTAAACCGTCTTCTTGACCCAGGCGAAGATCAAGAAGGACCAGACTAATTTCATGATTAGTTAATGCCTTTCGGACCTCGGCAATCGAGGAAGCTAAAACAACGGCGAAATTAGCGTCTTCGAGGACAATTTTAACAACCTCCTGGATAGCGGGGTCGTCATCAACGACGAGAATTTTTTTGAGTTCCATTTGCTTTATGGCGAGAAGACTTCTTAGATTTTGTGGGTCTAGGAAGGCCCTGGGCTTTGACAAGAGGCAGGGTAAAGAAAAAGGTTGAACCAGAGCCTGGAACGCTTTCCACCCATATTTTACCCTTTTGGCGGCGAACAATTTCGGAGGAAATGTAAAGACCGAGGCCGAGGGACCCTTTTTGGCCCAGGCGCTCAACTTGGTAGAAGCGTTCAAAGATGCGCTTTTGATCATCAAGAGGGATACCGACACCAAAATCCCGAACGGCAACGGTAACTGAATCAGAGGAGGCATGGAGCTGAATGATAATATCGGCTCCATCCGGAGAGTGTTTGATGGCGTTGGTGATCAGATTAATTAACACCTGGCTGGTGCGGTCTGGGTCGGCATAGACGAGAACATTGGCAGCACCGACAACTTTCAAGCGATGCTTGTCAGTGGTCTCTTGGAGAAGGTCGACCGTTTCAGCCACCAGTTGGCCTATAAAGAACTGCTCAAAGTTAAATTCCAGGCGACCGGCATTAATTTTGGTAACGTCCAAAAGGTCGCGGACAAGACTGGTTAAGCGGTCGAGTTGGCCATTCATCTTAGTTAAATAGCCGGAAAATTCGGGGTGGCCAGACGAAGCAAGACGCTTTTGGATAATTTGGGTAAAGGCCTTAAGACTAGTGAGGGGAGTTTTAAGCTCGTGGCCGACGATACCCAGGAACTCGTCCTTACGGCG
>CAZKPQ010000036.1:0-8117 GCA_964554695.1 uncultured Gammaproteobacteria bacterium
TCCCAAACTAATTTCAACTCCTCGCAAGATGCTATAATTAACTTATCACTTGGCTCCGAGCTTCGTCGCTATCAAATTAAAATCCTACCTTTATATAAACAGCCAGCAATTTTAATTTTTGGAGGTCTTCTTGCGGCCGGAATCATATCAATCATTACCCAAATCACCCGGGGTTTATCTCTTTCAAAACGCCTCCGGTCAGGTCATCTACGTCGGCAAGGCTAAATCCCTTAAAGACCGCGTCTCCTCCTATTTTCCTTCAAACCCAGATCTTCTTTTGCCAAAAACCGCTCGTTTAACCAAGGAGATTGCTAAGATATCCCACATCGTCGTCGAGTCCGAAATTGACGCCCTTCTTCTGGAAGCTAATCTCATCAGAAAATACCAACCCCGCTATAACGTTGACTGGAAGGATGGCAAGTCCTATCCATTAATCGAAATTACCCTTTCTGACCCGGTCCCATTCGTTCGTTATGCCCGAATGGAAACGAACCCGAAAGCTCGCTACTTCGGGCCTTACCCTACCGGCAGCGACCTCACTTCTGTCCTTCGCTTCCTCCGTCGGCTCTTCCCCTTTGTCTCTTCCCCCCACCCCGGCAATCGGTCCTGCCTTCGCTCTCACCTTGGCCTCTGCCCCTGTCCCGACGTTTTTACTAACCCCGAGGTACGAGTTTCTTACAAGAAAACTCTTCGCCGCCTAATTCAGTTTCTTGAGGGTAAGCGTGATCGCGTTCAACGAGAACTGGTCAAGGAAATGGCGGCTGCTTCCAAGGCGGAGGAATTTGAGAAAGCCGGCGTAATAAAAAAGAAGCTCGAAACCTTAGCCTATATTGCCTCTTCTCGTCGCCAGCCATGGGAGTATGAGTTAAACCCAAACCTTCTTATTGACCAGCGACTTGAAGAACAATCTATCTTAGCCAAACTAGTGGGAGTGCCCCATCTTGGGAAAATTGAGTGTTATGACATCTCCAACACCTCCGGCCGCCAGGCAACCGGCGCCCAGGTCGTCTTCGTCGATGGACTTCCCGAAAAAAAGTTTTACCGCCGTTACCGAATTAAACTAAAAAACACCCCCGACGATTACGCAATGCTAATTGAGGTTCTAAAAAGACGACTCCACTCCGACGTCCCTTTGCCCGATCTTTTTGTTATCGACGGCGGTAAAGGACAGCTCCAAGCCGCTAAAAGTGTTCTTGGTCAAAACGTTCGGGTTTTGGCCTTAGCTAAGCGCCTTGAAACAATCTTTCTCGATTCTGGTAAAGAAATCAACCTTCCCCCCTCTTCTCCCGCCTTAAAACTTCTTCAGCGACTTCGCGACGAAGCTCACCGTTTTAGTAGAAAATATCATTTTCTCCTTCGAACAAAAAAAATGCTAAGCTAAAATCTGTGATTAAGGAAATTACCCGGTCATTCTTAATCAATATTTTTGCTCTCTGGGTCACCGCCGCCTATATTACTGGCTTTGAGCTCTCCGAGGGTCTTCGTTCTCTTCTTATAGTCGGCGCCGGTTTCACCGCCCTTCATCTTATCCTAAAGCCCGCTCTTAGTGTCGTTACCGGTCCCTTAAACTTTCTTACCCTGGGACTTATTGGCCTAGTTATTGACGCCATTATCCTCTACATTCTCACCCTCTATTTCCCCCAAATTACAATTAACCCCTGGTTTTTCCCAGGCTGGTCTTTTGACGGCTTTACCGTCCCTAGTTACGAATTCAATAAACTCGGCGCCACAGTCATTAGCGCCTTTGTCATAAACCTTATCCGCTCGGCCCTTCGCACCCTCGCCTGAGCAAGTACTACTTACTCGTTTTCCCCTCCTCAGAAGTGACCCCTAATCTATAGTCACCCTTTTCTAGCGAGTGCCTCGCCGCGTCCATAGTCACTTCCACTACCGTTTGGGGACGCACACCAATACCAATCCTTTTTAGTCTATCAGCTAGTTTTTTTAAATTTTGGCGATTCTTCTTCTCTACGCTATCCATCGGCATTTCTCTCACCCCCCTGATCGAGTTCCCTTAATTATCCCCGCACTGGGCTATATTTGCAACTTCGGGTATGCGATAATACTTTTGTGAGAGAAGTGCTCGTTATTTTTGAAACTCTTATTGCCGCAGTTTTGGTTGGCCTGGTTCTTCTTCAGGCTAAAGGAACTGGCCTTGGCGCCTCTTTTGGTGGTGGCGGGGAGATGTATCGAAGTCGCCGCGGCGTTGAAAAAATCGTCACCGTTGGCACCGTTGTCTTTACTCTTCTTTTTGGCCTTGTCTCTCTTGTTCTTCTCTTTATCTCATGAAACCAAGTTGGATTCGGCGTCTTCGCCTAATCGCAAAGTTAACTGCTACTTACCTCACTACCCATCTTCGCTTCTTTCTTTTCGGCTTTGCTATAAGTATCTCCGCTATCTTCTTTCTCCCGAAAGTTTTGCCACTTATCTTTCCCGTCCAACCCTATACGATAGGCATCGTTGGTAACTACACTTCTACCACTCTTCCCAGACCAATCCGCCAAGAAATTAGCTTTGGTCTTACCAATCTCACTGCTGACGGTTCTGCTACCGCCGGAGCGGCTACTTCTTGGGAGGCTACTGACAGTGGCAAACTCGTTCGCTTTAACCTTGACAAAAACCTCTTCTGGTCCGACGGCACCAAGTTTGACGCAAGTCAGGTAAATTATTCTCTGAAAGGCGTTACCTTAAAGAAGCTCTCCCTTTCGCAAATTGAATTTTCTCTTAAAGAAGCCTTTGCCCCACTTCCAGCCATTGTCTCTGAGCCTCTTTTCAAAGGCAACTTTGTCGGACTTGGTCAAAATAAGGTCGTTGCCTTTAAAACTGCTGGTCGTTTTGTCCAGTCACTTGTCCTAGAAAACCAACTGACCGGTGCCAAAAAGGTCTACAAGTTTTATCCGAGTGAAAAAGACGCCCTAGTCGCCCTTCGACTTGGGGCCGTCGATCAGGTAGAGGGCCTTCGAACAATCTCCGGTGTTAGCTCCGATCCAAAGTATCAAGTGTCCGAGTTAACTAAAGATTCTACGGTTGTGGCCATCTTTTTTAACCTCAACCAAAAATTTCTCGAGGAAAAAAGTACCCGTCAGGCTCTAGTTTATGCCCTACCTGATACTTTTCCTTACGGCCTAACAGCCGATGGACCGATTTCTAAGTCCAATTGGGCCTTCAGCGACACTTTGAAAGTTTATACTCAAAACAATGCCCTCGCCAAGAAAACTCTTGCCGTTGCTTCTGACTCCGCTTCGGTAAAATTGAATCTCATCACTCCCCAAGCCCTTGAAAAAACCGCCAATCTCGTTGCTAAAGCCTGGGTAGAGGTCGGGGTTGATACCAGGGTCATAGTCTCAGATCTTCTGATCCCTAGCTATGACGCCTACATCACTTTTGTCGATCTACCACCCGACCCGGACCAATATGCCCTTTGGCACTCAACTCAAAAAGGAAATATTTCTAATTACCGATCCTTCCGAACCGATCGACTTCTTGAGGAGGGCCGCACCACTCTTGACCAAAAAGAGCGAAAGAAAATCTATGATAATTTTCAAAAAGCCATCACCGAAGACGTACCAGCCACCTTTCTCTACTATCCCACCCTCTACCGCGTAGTTAGAAAGTAGCCTCTTATCCGGCTAAACTCCGGTTCTTATAGCTAGCCTCGTTAGTAACCTCTTTCCCAAACCAGTCCGGCGGTACAAACTCGTCAGCCTTCTTTTCCGAGTCAAACTCCACTTCGGCCATTAAAAGCCCCTTATTTTTGCCTGAGAAGACATCTAGTTCCAGGACTAGCTCCTGGTAGGGGAGTCGAAAGCGAGTTTTTTCAATCCTTTTCCCGTTGGTCTCCGGTCATAACTTCTGAAACTCTGCTTCTTCAATAAACTCTTCGATCTCCTCTCTTTTATCAGCCGAGCTGCCCAATTTAACAGTTTTTGTGTAGCTGTCACCGCTTTGCCTGATTCTTTCTTCTTCGTCTTTGCTAAGCCTTAAGTATCCTTGTTTAATGTCGGTCGAAGGAATATTTGCTAGATCCGGTAGTTTCGAAACTAAAAACTTTCGTTCTATCTCAACCCTCTTTTTAAACAACATCTCGCCTTGGCTAGTTAGCATATCCTCCATCTCTTCAAAGATGGTGGCTAGTCGGAGGTTAAAAACCGCTTGGCTTTCGTTGCTATTTTTCTGAATCGCTCGAAGTTCCAGCATAATATTTTGGTAACTCTTTCGGGTGCTAACATCAGCCAGATTTCGAACGCTTTTTAGAAACTCACTTACTAACTGCCCGCACCTTTCGGCAATCTCTCTTTTTGTCACCGGCGGTGTGGCCTTAAGTTTCTCTGTTTCTTCGACCAATCTTCTCGTTTCTGGCTGCTCACCCCGAGCCATAATTATGTAGTTAAACACTTCATAAAAGGCTAGTCCGGCAAAATACCCCGCCGTCTCGGCCGTTGCCCCGGCTTTAAGATGACTAGCGCAGCTATTAAGAAGTGACAGTGACCGCTTGAAATACTTCTCCGCCGCCTCGCTTTGACCCGTAAGCATCGAGTCGTTCATGTCGTACTTGGTGGCTCCCAAGAAGGTGTCGTAGATCATCTTTAACACAAGAAGTGTTCCGGTTATGCCTGATAACCGGCCAAGTATCGGGTAGCTATTCCCAAGGACTGTGATCGGGGCAAACAGGGGAAAGTTAAGAGCAACTAGTGTCATAAGTCCTAAAAAGACAAGGGAAGTAATAAAGGCTCGGTAAAGGTCGATAGTTAGCTCGTTCCCAAACGGCTCAAACTTCTTTTTTATATTCACAAGTGACACAGCAAACCACGCCGTTCCCGAAACCATCGTAATTGGGATAAGCACACTACTTAAAATTGAGGTGTTTACAAAAAGAAGTGTCGGTAGCATTAACGCTCCGTAAAGTAAGCTCTCAGCCGTTCCCCGGGTATACTTACTTGTTAAAGACTCTTCCGCCGTCGCTTTCTCAACCGCATTTAAATCAATCTCTAAAAATCTCCGAAAAACTATCTTTCTAAAGAAAGACTCTAACATACCTCGATTATACAAATTTATTCTCTTTATTAGTTTCTTATCGACTGGGGAGTCAAAACCCTTGTGTTAGAATTAGCCAATGACCGCACGAAACCGCGTTGGTTTGGGCACTTTTCCCTTGGCCGGAGTCTTTAATCTTATCAGTAGGGCCGACGCCGAGCGGATCATTAAGACTTTTATTGAAGAAGACGGCTATTTCATCGACACGGCTCCCATGTATGGCTATGGTTACGTTGAAGAGCTGGTCGGCCAAGTTACCAAGGGTCGCTTGCGCTCCAAGTTATCTCTTTCCACAAAAGGCGGCTATATCGGCATAGAGTCAAAACAAACTCAAATAAGTAGTCAACCAGCCGACATTATTCGTGAATGCGAAAACTCCCTTAAGCGTCTCCAGACAGACTATATCGACATCTATATGATTCATCAGCCCGACCCAAATACCCCCTTCGAAGAAACTATTATTGCTTTAGAAAAACTTCAGGCCCAGGGTAAAATTCGTGACATCGCCGTTAGCAATGTTAGTCTTGATCAGCTGAAAAGATACAACTCTACCGGAAAGATAAAGTACATCCAAAATCGTTTTAGTCTTATCAATCGAAGCATCAACCCCGAATTCGCTAAGTATCTACTCGATCACAAAATCCTCCTCATACCTTACCAAACAGTTGAGCGGGGCCAGTTAACCTCAAGGGTCTTCGAAAAAATTCGCATTCCCGACAGTGACCTTAGAAGTACCAAGCCCGACTGGGAATGGGAGCGAATTTTCACCATCGCCGAGTGGGTTAAGCTTAAACTGTTCCCAATTTCAAGAAAACTTCATTTACCTCTTTCCAATCTAGCGATCAACTGGTGCCTTCACCAAAACTTTCTCAGTCATGTCGTCGTTGGCACAACTAATCAGGAACATCTTCTTCTAAATCTTGATGCCAGTCGATTCATCTTGGCAAAAGACCAAATAGCTGAGATTGATAGAGCTTTTAGAGAACTGCAAAAGTTAACTAAAGAAAAGTTTGGGAAAGAAGTCCACGAGTTTCGAGGTCTCAACCAGAACTATTACTAACTAAAACTATTCCACTCCTAGAAGTTCCACTTCGAAGATTAATGTCGCATTTGGTGGGATATCTGCCCCAGCGCCTCTGCTTCCGTACCCCAGTTCTGGCGGGATTGTTAGTTTTCTTTTTCCGCCAACTTTCATTCCTAAAACACCTTGGTCCCAGCCGGCGATTACTTCTCGAGCTCCCAGAGTGAATGTGAACGGTTGGTTTCGGTCATATGAACTATCAAACTTCTTTCCGTCCGTTAATGTTCCCACGTAGTTAACGGTGACCCGTTTACCGTTTGTAGCCTCAGTGCCTGTTCCTACTACTATGTCTTCCGTCAGTAGTTTGTCAGTTGTTTTCATCGGTAAATTAACTGTCTCAGGTTTATTTAAGGGCGGCTGACCAAATATTCGCCAGCCAAAGATTACCAAAAATCCAATTACCCCTAAGGCTAACACTAAGTAAAACTTCTTCTCTTTCACCTTTCACTTAGTATAGAGTGAGTTTATCTTTAGGGCAACCAGATTAATTGATAATTTCTCCCTCCACTACACCTTCCAGCTCTTTCTCTAAAATCTCCAGATTTTTTAAATTGGCCTTAAAGAAAAAATCACCGATTGTCCCCACAATCGGGACTACCCCCAACAGAAGGTCAACTAAGATATTGCCAACCATCCGACCAATCTTCTCCGATCCCACGCCAGCCTTCTGGGCAATCCAGATTATGTAGACTGATAATCCGGCTGAGATTACGTCTCCAATCCAGGGGAAAAGTCCAATAACCGGATCCAGTCCAAATTTAAACCCTAATACATTAAACTGACTGTCTAAAATTCTGGCTAAACGTCTAGCAGCTGCAAGATGTCCATTCATAATTTCCGTCTATTTTACCTGAACCACACAAAGCATTTTCTAAATAATGTAAAATAGCCAAACTAAAATCTCTTTAAGGAGGTGAAGATCATTGGAAAATCAAAATCCTAGTCAAGTGTCTTCAAACACGAAGGTACCTTTAGTTCTAGCTGTCGTCGCGGCCGTCGCCGTTTTAGGTATCGGGGCAGTTATCTTTAGGGAGACGCGTTCAAAGTCGCCTGAGTCACCGACTATCGTCGAAACACCTCCGGCACAAAACCCGTCTCCATCTCCCATTACAAACGAAATGCCAGCCTCCGATAGTGGGGTGCCAGAAACTGTGGTTGTCATTGATGTTGAAGCCGGCAGTTTCTACTACAAACCCAATGTCATTACCGTCAAAAAGGGCCAGCCGGCTAAGATTGTTCTTTCGTCCAAAGACATGATGCACGACTTTAATATTGACGAGCTCAATGTCCGGTTGCCGATTGTAAAAAGTGGCAACACTGGTGAAGTTGAATTTGTCGCCGATAAAGTCGGGGAGTACGAATATTATTGTTCCGTTGGCCAGCACCGGAAAAACGGCCAAGTCGGAAAATTCATTGTCACGGAGTAGAAGGCTTATCTAAATATAATGCGTCCGGTGACCCCGGGCGCATTTATATTCCTTTTATAAAGTCAAGATAAATCCCCCAGATAAGAGCCACAATTGAGGCTACAAAGATAAATACGAAGTTCCATTTTTCTTTAGACGACTTCAATGTTCCTAAAATATACTCTAGAGCCTGTCTGTCGGACTCTACCAAGCCTGAACTTGCTATCTTTCGCTCAAGGTCTAACTCCTTAATTAACTTTGCCCGCCTCATTGATATCTGATATCGGTGGATAAAGTAAATAATAAAACCAACTGTCCCAATGTACCAGGCAATCTGGGCCCAAAAATGACTATAGTTATTAACAACGACGATAATCCGGTAGGCAAAAGTCGCTATAATTCCACTCCAGAAGAAGAATTCTCGGACTATTGGCGAATGGGGTTTCAGTTCTTCCATCTACTTTAGTCTTCGTTTACTACTAACTTTGCTTCTCCACGCATTCCCACTAGCACCTTTTCGCTTTGGGGTAGGGGAGAGCTAACTAAAAATTTACCGTCACTCCCATGAAGTGGTCGCTTGGTCACACTTTCGAACT
>CAZKPQ010000037.1:0-8102 GCA_964554695.1 uncultured Gammaproteobacteria bacterium
TGGGAATAAGCAAACGATTCCAAATGATAAACGATCGCCTTTTTACCCGTCGGGATATCGACTGGGGACGCCAGCAATCACAACTCGGGGGATGAAGGAAAAAGAAATGAAGCAAATTGCCCGATTTATTAACGAAGGAATTGAGATAGCGCGGGAACTGAACATACCTGAGATTGAGAGCAAAGATAAAGCAGTAAGCCAGAAAGCTAGGGGACGCTTTAAGACGAAATTTAGAAATGACCTTAGGGTTAAAAAACTAAAAAAAGATATTAGAAAGTTTGCAGGTAGGTTTTAAAGGAGGGATAAACTTATGACAAAAATTGGACGAAATGGGGGAATAATCGCCAGAAAGGAGCGCTCCATGGGTGGAAACATTAGAGGCGCAGCTGCTGAGACAGAAAATGTAACGTCTCCACGAGACAGATTTCAAGCAGATGTGAACTGGTTAATTGCTATGGGCTTTCTCCCGTCAGGAACACAGGCGTCAGGAGATGGAACGGTTCGTATGCCATCGGGTGAGCGAGTGAGGCTTCTTGCTCCAGATCAAGTGGATCCTCTCAATGGTAAGTATTAAGACGACTACTTTTGACGGATCAACTTTGTCTGGGTCGGTAAATTGAAAGGGCTCTAAAAAGGATGGAGATTGACGGAAAAAAAATTGCCCAGGCACGCTTAGAAGACCTGGGGGGGCGTGTACGAACCCTAAAGACTAAGCCAAAACTGGCAGTAATAATGGTGGGCCAAGACCCTGCGAGCTTAATATATGTGTCACGGAAGCAGCAATGGGCAGAGAAGGTAGGGATTGAGGTCAAAATGGTTCGACTTTCAGAAACTTCAACGACAGAATCGATAGAGAGAGTAATTAGGGATTTAAACGCCGACGATTCAATAACCGGTATCTTAGTACAGTTGCCGTTACCCGAGTTAGTCCGGAAGGAAACCGGTAATATTTTAAATGAAATTAAACCAGGAAAGGATGTTGATGGCCTAACGGGCAGATCGGAGTATCTCCCCGCTGGGGCAAGGGCTGTACTAGTTGCAATCCAAGAGGGGCTTCAACTTAAAGGGGAAGCGAGTATTCAAGGCAAAACTGCGACGGTAATTGGACAAGGGAAACTTATCGGAAGGCCGGTTTCGTTTGAACTAGAGAAACTCGGAGTTCGGGTGAACCGTTGCGATGAGCTTACTGATAGCGAGACCTTGATTTATAAAGCTAGGGAAGCTGATATTTTAGTAACGGCTACCGGGGTAGAGGGCAGAGTGACAATGGAAATGGTTAAGCCTGGAGCCATTGTGATTGACTGTGGCTCGCCAAAGGCGGAAGTAGATTTTGAGTCAGTATCTAAGGTGGCAGGAGCTATTACACCAGTTCCGGGCGGGATTGGCCCTTTGACAGTAGTGTGTCTGTTAGAAAACGTAGTTAAGGCAGCACAAGCTCAAATAAATGGCGGGTAAAAAATCGCCGGAGCACAGCTTTGAGCTTGGAAATCCACTCTTGGTTTTAGCGGGGATTGCGATCGGTTCAGGTTTGATTGCCGAATTATTACTCCCGGTTGAAGAAGTGGTCGTTACAGCCATGGGGGGAAATTTTGAACAGGGGTCGTGGTTTTTGGGAACAGCCACAGTAGTGGGGGTACTTGGCCTATTGGCGGTTTTAGGACATGCAATCTATGAAGGGTCAAAAAGATAATTGTAAAATGGGGAGGCTCTGATATAATTACTCTATTACTCACACAGAGCGCTTAAATCCCTGATTATCCGCACTCTGTGGTGGCACAAGGGATTTTTCAAATGAGAGATATCAGTTTAAAGGAACTATTGGAAGCTGGGTGCCATTTTGGGCACCAGACAAATCGGTGGCACCCGAAAGCTAAAGAATATATTTTTGGAGAGCGTGACGGGGTTCATATTATTGATCTTGCCAAGACTCGGGAGGGGTTAATTAAGGCAGCCGAGTATCTTAAGCAGCTGGCGGCAAATAATGGGTCGGTGGTGTTTGTGGGGACAAAGAGACAAGCAAGGGCGGTAGTCGAAGAAGGTGTAAAAAGTGTACGAGAGAAGGATCCAGCTAGAAGCAACTTTTACTCTCTTTTAGAGAGATGGCCAGGGGGTTTACTTACTAACTTTGAAGTTATAAAGCGAAATAATTTAGATACGATTGTAAAACTTCGGGACGATATTTCGAACAACAGGTTTGTTACTAAAAAGGAGAAACTCTTAGCCCAAAGGAAACTTGATCGTTACACTAGGATTTATGGAGGGTTAGTGGGTCTGGAGAAAGCGCCAGACGCAATTTTTGTAGTCGATGTTAAAAAGGATTCCTTAGCAATTAAAGAGGCTTTTCGAACAGGAGTAGTGGTAGTGGCGATTACTGATACTAATGTCGATCCGGGATTAGTGAAGTTCGGAATTCCCGCTAATGATGATGCGGTGGGATCGGTTAAAATTATTGTGGAGTACTTAACCGCTGCATGGGTTGAAGGAATAGGAGAGCGGAAGACGGAGAAGCTAGAAACAGGATTTGCGAATGTAGGAGGGATAGAAGAGGGCAAGAGAGAGGAAGCGGTGGAAAAGAAGGAGGAACAAAATGGTTAGCGTAGAGGAGATTAAAAAACTTCGAGAGAAAACGGGAGCTGGGATAGCGGACTGCCGGGAGGCTTTAGAGGAAACCAAGGGCGATTTAGAGAAAGCCGCGACTTACCTTAAGAAAAAGGGGATTGAGAAAGCAGAAAAGAAAGCTGAACGAGAAACGAATCAGGGCCGGGTGTTTTCGTACATTCATGGCGGAAAGATTGGAGTGTTGGTGGCGCTTCTTTGTGAAACAGATTTTGTGGCCAAGACGGAGGAGTTTCAGAATTTGGGAAAAGAGCTTTGTCTTCAGATAGCCTCGATGGATCCAAAGGACACGGAAGAACTTTTAAAACAGGAGTATATTCGGGACCCGAAGGTGACAATTGAGGAAATGGTCAAGGAAGTTATTGGCAAACTTGGGGAAAACATTAAATTGGACAAGTTTACGAGAATTTCAATCTAGGATTGTGGAAGAATCAGGCGAGCGAAATAGAACGCTTTACAGGAGACTGGTGCGGGCTATATGGAAGGACAGGTTTGATTTAACGCTACAGGCAGATAAAGAATACGGCAGGGCCCTTCATGATGGTGGAGGAAAGGGAGTCGCTGAGCCAAATGTTGATAGATTGCCGGTAGCTACTAATAGAATCCGAGCCAGAGATCGTTTTAAGATAGTTAATGTTTTAGCTAAGAAACTTGGGGTAAAATAGGGATATGGATAACAGTCTAAATTCTTCGGCGAATAAATTTCAAAAAGTTATCGAGGTAGTGCGGGCAGACCTGGCAACGATTCGAACCGGTAAAGCAACACCTGCGCTAATTGAAAACCTACTCGTCGACGCATACGGCGCCAAGATGAAGCTAGTAGAACTAGCGACGATTGCGGCGACTGATCCGACGACCCTTTTAGTCACACCTTTCGATCACACAAATATCGAGGCAATAAGTAAAGCGATAGCCCAAGCGAACTTAGGGTTAACAGCTAATCCAGAGGATACACAAATTCGAGTGGTAGTGCCGCCATTGTCAGAAGAAAGACAGCAAGAGTATGTCAAGCTGGCGGGAGTGAAGGTCGAGGGCGGAAAAGTAATGACTAGACAGGTTCGGCACGAGGCGATGGAAGAGGTGACCAAGGGGAATTTTGATGAAGATACAAAAACGCGACTAGAGAAAGAGATTCAAAAGTTAACCGACGAGACAACCGAGAAACTGGACGCCTTAAAAGAGGAAAAGGAAAAAGAGCTTCTAAATTTATAGCCTAATGAGGGGGACCCTTTTAGCACTAGTTTGTCTTTTGGGGAGCTTAGCGTTCTTTGGACCCAAGGGAGTAATTGCTCACGAAAACTTGAGGATTTCCATGGGGGACGGAGTGTATGAGCCGCAAGATCTGGAAGTTCATGTGGGAGAAGAGGTAGAATTTCGAAACACCGGGAAAGAGGATAAGTGGCCAGCGTCGAATATTCATCCTACCCATGGAATTTATCCGGAATTTGATCCGAAACGAAAGTTAGCGGCCGGAGAAAGCTGGAAGTTTAAGGTTGAGCGTCCGGGAGAGTGGCGATACCACGATCACTTAAGTCCAGATATAACCGGAACAATAACGGTTTTGGGAGAAGAGGAGAAGGTGGAGAGAGAGAAGAAAGGGGTAAGTTTTTGGGAGGAATTAATGTACCGGCTTCGTAGGTGGGTATACGAACGATTTCCCAAACAGAAAGAACAGGATCTGGCGAGAGTTAAGGTAAGGGCGATAGCAAAGGAACCTTCCGAACTTAAGAAATGGCTTCGACTAGTTGGCGGGGAGAGTCTTATGGAGAAATTGATTAAAGAGAGTGGGGGAGGGTCAACAGTCGATTGTCACCAAGAGGCTCATAACATTGGCCGGGCGGCATATGAAGTATTTGGGGAGAAAGTATTTCGATGGGAAATCTATGAATGTCACTCGGGGTATTTGCACGGGGCGATGGAGGAGTTTCTGACACAGGAAGGAACGGCAAAGATAGGGGAGAAGATTTCCAAACTTTGCGGGGGGTTTTCGACAGAGTTTGGTAAATTTGAGTGTCTTCACGGAGTGGGGCACGGAGTTTTGGCTTTTGACGATTATGATTTACCTAAAGCCTTAGAAACTTGCGGAACGCTTAATACTGATTTTGAGAAAAAGAGCTGTTACGGAGGAGCGTTTATGGAAAATATTGTTGTTGCAGAAGGGCTCGGGGCAGTGCCGGCGCATAAGACAACTTGGGTATCTCAGGACCCACATTTCCCCTGTAACGCGGTAGCAGGCGATTTTGATATTCAAACCCAATGCTACTTAATGCAAACGAGCCGGATGCTCGATATTTCAAAGCGGGACTTTGATTTTGTTAATAGGGAGTGCGGTCGGGCACCGGAGGAGATGACCCTAACCTGCTACCAGAGTATGGGCAGAGACGCAGCCGGTCAGACACTGCGGGACCCAAAGAAAATTGTGACTATCTGTGATAAAGCTGTGGGACGGGCAAAAAGTAAATGTCTTGAAGGGGCTTTATATGTGATTATTGAATTTTGGGGAGAGAATATGACTAGTCAACCGGTGGGACTTTGTAAGGAGATAAAAGACAGCGAAGAAAAAAGTCGGTGTTATAACACAATTGGGATAAGGCTAAGAGATGTATTCGGAGAAAGTAGCGGCAAAAAGACGGAAATCTGTGGGTATGGGGAAGAAGAATATATTTTAGGATGCAAGCGGGCAGCGGGGGTGTGAGGCGGGGGGATTTAAGGTAGAATATCACGGACCTGGGATTTATAGAGGTATAAAGATATATGGTAACGATTATTGTTTTTCTTTTAATTTTGTCGCTTCTAGTCATAGTTCACGAGTTTGGGCATTTTATTGTTGGACGGAAGGCGGGGATTGGCGTACTGGAGTTTGCTTTGGGGTTACCGTTTACCAAGCCGCTTTGGTCAAGGAAGGTCAGGAGTGGGATGAGGATATCGTTATACCCAGTTCTTTTTGGCGGATTTGTGAAACTCTTGGGTGAAGAAGGAGAGGAGGAGCATGCTCACGAGAAAGGGGAGAAGGGGGTAGCGGGGAAACACTTCTATAAAGCGGGTGTCTGGACACGGATTGCGATTGTGGTTGCCGGGGTCGCGATGAATTTTCTTTTGGCGATTGGGGCGTTTTATCTTTTTCTGGGACTATCAAATTTCCGAGTTTTAATACCAAAGTTTGTAGAGTATGAATTCATCTCACCCAGTGAGACAAGGGTGGTGGCATTTGAAGTGTTACCAGATTCTCCGGCAAAGATGGCGGGACTAGGATTTGGCGATGTATTACTCGCCGTAGACGGCGAGAGGATTACTTCGGCCGAGCAGTTTAGAAAGGTTGGCCGAGAGAAGGGAGGGCAGGAAGTAGCTATCGAGGTAGCGTCCAGTGATTTGTCTGAGACACGAACAGTGCGACTGACGCCAAGAATAAACCCAGCCGAGAACCAAGGGGCAGTTGGGGTAAGGATTGACGAGGCAAGGCTTATAAGATTTGAGTCACCGACAGAGAAAATAACCTCGGGAGTGACGTTTGCAGCTGATATGGTTGCCTATAACCTAAAAGTAATCTCCCATTTTGCTTTTTCGGCATTTCAGACGGGAGATACGAGGGTAGTTTCCGAATCAGTATCCGGCCCGATTGGGATAGCCAAGATTGTGGACGACATATTAAAGCTGCCATTCTTCGAAGCAGTAAAGACCTTAATTAACTTTGTGGGACTATTGTCGTTGTCCTTAGCGGTAATGAATATAATGCCGATTCCGGCGATGGATGGAGGAAGACTAGCGTTTCTTTTAGTGGAAGCGATTTTTGGAAAAAGATTGGCGATTGAAAAGGAAAACTTAATTAATCAGGTAGGGATGATAATTCTTCTGGGGCTTATTATTTTGATTAGTTTTAACGATATAGCAAAGATCATTGCCCGGTAGCAGGGTATGGTAGGGGGAAGAGAAGTAGTCATAACTCCAGAAGTCTATCCCACACCGATGGCCCCTAATGTTCTTAGGTTTATGGACGACGAAATCCAGGCAGGTGGTTTCTCAAAAGAGAGTTTTGAACAGGTGAGAGCTAGAACAAGGGAATTTGGAATTAAATTAAGTGCGGACGAGGTGATTCTAATGGTACTTCTTAGGGATCCGGCGAGGATTCAAAGGTTTTTTGATAGTTACCTTAATTATAATCATGACCACGCAAGCGTTGATCAAGAGGAGACGGCGATGGCCCCGAGACTGGTCTTTCAGACTGGAATGGCCCACTGCTTTGAAGGGGCGCTCGTGGCGACGATGGCTCTAGAACTTAATAACAAACATCCCAAATGGGTTTTAATTGAAGCCTCAAAGGATGTGGAACATAATCTAGTATTAGTCCAGGACACATTGGACGGGAGCTGGTCGGTGGTAGATCAACCGGAAGAACCTGATGGCAGTGTGCGTTTGGGTTTTCCAACTTCGGAGGAGGCAGTAGAGTCGTACTATCCGACTTATGTCTACGATAAGCAGACATATCCCAACTTAAATACAATGGTTGGCTACTCAAGGCCGTTTAGGTTTATTGAAAAATTCGAGGCCAGGTGGATGGAAAGCCGAGGAATGCTTTGGAAGGAGTACTACTTACTAATAAATTCAGGCGACAGGTTTGTAAATGTTTTTGACCGCTCCGGCAAAGAGCACCTGCATCCACATGTACGCGCTATCCAAGAGGGCTTAATAGCTTGGGAAGGGAGTGGGCGGCCAGTTGTAGTGGAGGAAAATCTTGGTAATGAAGCCGGAGAGTTATGGAGGAGATTTAAAGAGCTTGGGGGATTTGACAAGGTACCGCCCTTCTTTGAAGGAGAACTTTTGGAATTAGAAGTGAAATTTAAGACTTTAATTGGCATGACCCCAGTCGATTTAGAACATAATAGAGAAATGACTGGGGATATGATTGACCACGGCGTAGATCCAAGAAGACTGGTAATAGGATAGGGAAAGTAGCGCCAGAAACGTGGGGGGTGTATAATCGCTTAAAAGCGGTGAAGGAGAATCCCACTCTGGAGCTGACGGCGATGAGCCGATCCGTAAGCCACACGTAACGGGCGAAATTAAGAAGTAAGAAGGGTGGTACCACGGTTTAATCCGTCCCTTAACAGTGTTAGACTGGAAAGGGCGGTTTTTTTATGGCGAAAAAATATATCGCATCTAAATCAGAGAATTTTTCGGATTGGTATACCGATGTAATTTTAAAAGCTGAACTAGCCGACTATGCTCCAGTTAAGGGATGCATGGTGATCCGGCCCTACGGGTATGCAATCTGGGAAGCGATTCAAAGGTATATGGATAGTCTTATTAAAGATGGGGGTGTGGATAACGCCTATTTCCCGATCTTCATTCCCGAAAGCTACCTTCGAAAAGAAAAGGAACATGTCGAAGGGTTTTCGCCCGAAACAGCAGTTGTTACCTTTGCGGGCGGGGAGGAGCTTAAGGAAAAGTACGTTGTCCGGCCAACTTCGGAAACGGTAATGTACGAGATG
>CAZKPQ010000038.1:0-8062 GCA_964554695.1 uncultured Gammaproteobacteria bacterium
GCTTCTTCCACTTGCACAAGTTGTCATGGTGGTGATTTGGCCGGCAGAGATTTTACAATCAACGCCATGGCAGCCACAGTCAGAGACAGTGGACTAGCGCTAGTAGATCCATTTAAAGGTCGAAGTGATTTAGAAAAGAAAGTACTACGGGCAGTGGGAGAAGCTAATACCCGCTTCAATGAAGATGCCTTACGACTAATGCGAGCGGTACGACTGGCCACTCAGCTCGGGTTTACGATTGAAGAGACAACTTGGCAGGCAGTTCAGAAAAACAGTCAGCTAATTGCCAATGTATCAACAGAGCGGGTCAGAGACGAGTTGGCAAAAATTCTGGAGTCTTCGAAACCGGCGGAAGGAGTAAAGCTTTTATACGAAAGCGGGCTTCTGACAGTTATTTTACCGGAGTTAGTAGCCGGGGTTGGGATAAACCAAAAAGGAACTCACCACAAAGACGACGTGTTTACTCATAGCCTAAAAAGCTTAGAACACTGCCGAAACTCTAATTGGGTAGTGCGACTAGCAGCACTAATACATGATATTGGAAAGCCCCCTGCACATGTAGTTCGCGGAAATAAAGACACTTTCTATAATCACGAGATTATTGGAGCAAGGATTGCTAGACAAATTGCCGACCGACTGAAGCTTAGTAAAGCTGATCGGGAAAAGCTCTATACCCTGGTGCGCTGGCATATGTTTAGTGTGAGTGAGTTTTTAACAGATGCGGCAGTGCGGCGGTTTATAAACCGGGTTGGGAGAGAAAACACGGAAGATATGCTCGATCTTCGAATTGCCGACCGACTCGGATCTGGATCAAAAGAGTCCAGCTGGCGACTAGAACAGTTTAAAGAAAGACTCGTTCAGGTCCAGAAACACATTCCGTCGGTACGGGATCTTAAAGTTAACGGACGGGACGTAATGGAGGCTTTAAAGATTAGTCCAGGGCCCAGGATAGGTGAGATACTAGAAAAACTATTTGAAGAGATTACAGAAGACCCGACTAAAAATGAGCGGGAGTATCTCCTAGGGCGAATAAAGGAGCTGGGGAGATGAGAAAGAAGCGGCCAATCTTGGAGAAAAACTATATAAACGTATATTCCCAGCTCTCCTCCCAAGAACAACGACAGCTCCAATACGCAAGACGGTATAAAAAGGACCATCCAGAGTGGGATGAGACGATGATTCTTGTAGCAAAGCTTTTTGGCGAAAGGGCTCGGAAATTTCCCCAAAAGATTAAGGTGCTTGATGCTGGTTGTGGAAATGGCAACTATGCAATTGATGAGAACTGGGAGAATGTTTCCAAAGCAGTCGGAATTGATTTAGCGCCCGAGTACACGAGTAGAAATGAAACGGTGGATGAGATTAAGTATGGCCATCTGTCAGAAATCCCTTACCCGACCGGTTCGTTTGAAATAGTAACATCACTTTGGGTATTAGAACACTTAGAGGAACCCGGGAAGGTATTTAGAGAAATTTACCGAGTTTTAAAACCGGGGGGAGTTTTTATATTTGCGACACCAAATAAGGAATCGCTGCTTCTTCGAGTAAAACGACTAGTGGGTAACAAGTGGTTTATTAACTTAATCAATAAAGT
Source organism: uncultured Gammaproteobacteria bacterium (assembly GCA_964554695.1). Taxonomy (GTDB): domain Bacteria; phylum Patescibacteriota; class Microgenomatia; order JAMCZE01; family JAMCZE01; genus CAZKPQ01. The sequence goes on from CAZKPQ010000038.1 coordinate 1,592, forward strand.
CTTCTATGGCAGGAAAAGCGAAGATGTTTTCCTCACCTTCTACCGAGCTAATAGCCCCAAGGAGGTTAGGAAGCTTCTTGGGGAAGCTGGGTTTAGAGAAGTTAAACTCCAGCTAAACTACACCCCAATCTATACATCATTTGACCCTTCCACCTATTTTCTGTCAAACATAATCGCCGACAAGGTCCACCTAGTTGGAGTAGCAATAAAGTAGCTATCTTTTTTTCTCCCAAATAACTAGAAGCGGGGCAGCGTTAAAAATCGAGGAGTAAGTACCACTAAGGATACCGATAAAAAGGGCTAAGACAAAGTAGCGGATCGACTCCCCGCCAAAGAGAATCAGAGCTAGGAGAGTGAAAAGGACAGTTAGTGAGGTGGTTAAAGAGCGGCCGAGGGTCTGAACTAAGGATTCATTTACGACCTCCTCAAAAGTGAGTCGGCCAATGTCTTTTCGGAGGTTCTCGCGGACGCGGTCAAAAACGACAATGGTGTCGTGGACACTAAAGCCCATGACAGTCAGAAGTGCGGTAATAAAAAGGGCGTCTACCTCAACTTGGGCAAAGTGACCGAGAATGGCAAAAGCACCAATAACGACTAAGACATCATGAAGAAGAGCAACAACAGCGGCTAGACCGAACTTCCAGGGCGAATAGGGTTTAGGAATTTGACGGAAGGCGTAGGCAATGTAGAGAATAATAGCCACACTAGCGACAACAACTGCCTGAACCGCCTTAAAAGTAAGTTCACGGCCGATAGTTGGGCCTACTGTTTCAAAGCGAAGTTCTTTAACTTCCCCAAAAGCTTGGCGAAGCTTTGTCATTACTTGGTCTTTTTTAGCAGTATCAATGGGTTTGGTACGAAAGACAAAGCTTCCGGCAGAGGTTTCCTGTATGGAAGCGATTTCGATATCTGAACTAAGGCGAGCGCGAGCCTCGCTTGAGTTGAAACTGTCTGACTGAACCTCAAGAAGAGTGCCACCAGTGAAATCGATCGAAAGACGAAGGCCTGAACGAGCAAGAAAGAAGAGGCCAGGAAGAATTATTATCAGGGATACGGCAAAGAACCAATATTTAAATTTCATTAAGTTAAGCATTTTGTTCCACCTTCGCCTCAAAGAGGCGAAGGAAAGTCCGGGTAACAGTAATGGCGGTAAAAAGGGAAACAAGAATGCCAATAGCGAGAGTAACGGCAAAGCCGCGGACGGGACCAGTCCCAAACCAGTAAAGAATAGTGCAGGTGATAAGCGAGCTGACGTTAGAGTCGCGGATGGACGGGAAGGCTCTAGAAAAGCCGGCTTCAATGGCAGCAAGCTTGCCACGGCCCCAACGAAGCTCTTCCCGCATACGTTCAAAGATTAAGATGTTAGCGTCAACGGCCATACCAATTGAGAGGATAAAGCCGGCAATCCCGGCAAGAGTTAGGGTAACGGGGATAAGCTTAAAGATGGCAAGGACCAGGAGGGTATAGACGATGAGCGCTAAGTTGGCGTATAGACCAAAGCGACGGTAGTTACCAAGCATGAAGAGGGCAACAATTACCAAGCCAACAACACCGGCAGCAAGGCTTCTTTTAATGGAGTCCTCACCAAGAGTAGCTCCGATAGTTCGTTGTTCAATGATTTTTACCGGAGCAGGGAGGGCGCCGGAGTTAAGAAGGATAGCCAATTGCTTAGTTTGGGCGGCAGTGAAATTACCACTAATAACTCCCTGGCCGCCAGTAATGACTGACTGGACAACGGGGGCCATTAAAAGTTCATCGTCAAGAAAAATGGCTAGTTGTTTGCCAAGATTTTTCCGAGTCAGTTCCTCGAACTGCCTGCCACCTTCAGAGGTAAATTGGAGTTGAACAATTGGCTCGCCAGTACTTGGATCAAAAGCAGGAGTTGCTTTTTGGAGATCTTTACCGGTAAGGGTGGTCGAAACAGTAAAGGGACCGTAGGCAGATTCAGTAGCAATTGCCCCAGATGCAGTAGCTGACTCTTCCCGGAAAACAAGAGAGGCGGTTTGGCCAACGAGTGAGACAGCTTCAGAAACATCAGTAATGCCAGCAAGCTCAACGATAACCCGATAGCTATCCCCAACTTTGGCAGTTTGGATTATTGGTTCAGAAACACCGAAAAGATTGACTCGGCGTTCAATAATGCCCTGGAGAGATTCTAAGGCGGAGTTTCGATCCGACGAGTTAATCGAACTCATATCAGCTTCGAGGACCAAATGGGTGCCACCAGCTAGATCAAGACCCTCTTTAATCTCAAGATCCCGGTAGAAGCCACCTAGGGAAAGAGGCGGACGAACGAGTCCTTGGTCCACCTTAAGGCTAGCAATTTGGAATTTAAGCGGTGGAAGTTTAGATGGGAGATCGACATAAACGGCTAGAAGAGTGAGAAGAAGAATTAACCAGATAAGAAGCCGGGCTTTCATAAGCTATTTTGATTTTACTCTGCCAGCTTTTTTTCGGGGAGGGCGAAGAACAGTTTCGGAAAGAACTAGCTGCTGAACGCCGTCAAACCTGAAAAGAAGAAGGCCTTTATCGGGTCGGCGCTCAACGGCGACGCGGTCACCCTTTTTAATACCCATAGCTTCGACAAAGCGTTTGGGCAGAGTAACACAAAGGCTATGGCCGTTTCGAATAACTTTTTGAATCATGGAACTAGGAGATGAGTTCTTCCTCGTCGCCAATAACCATGACGCGACCCCCCTCTAGAATACCAAGAATGAAGGGATCTTTCTTCTTTTTCCGAAAGGCAAACTCCTCCTCGGTCATTGGGGTAAAGAAGATCTCGCGACCTTTTCGAAGTTCTTCCTCACGAACAAGAGCGGCAACTTCAGGGACCACCAGATTTCCGACAATTAAAAGGTCGACTTTCTCGGCGGAACCGGGAAGATTGCGGGCAAACTTTCCGGAAAGCATGGCAAACTTGACCCGACCTAATTTAGTGCGGTTTCGCAGGATTCCCCCACCAAGACCAGTGGTTTTAGTAATAAGCTCTAGGAGATCGAAATAGAGAGGATAGTCTTTACGGAAGGAATAGTAGAGCCGGTTAGCACGATGCTCCTTTGAGACCATCCCCGCTTTCTCCATATGAGAGAGTTCGCGGCGAACGGCATTTATTTCTTCCTTACTTTGACGAACGAGCTCACGAACGTGGATGATTTTCTCCGGACTTCCAAGAAAGATCTGAAGAAGCTTGACCCTGACCCGAGAGATAATGAGGTCGTTTAACATGAATTATGTTCGGGCAGGAGAATTGCCCCTATACTAGCCTAAAGCAGACTCCTTTTGCAACCCCAGAGATTATGAGGTTGTAATTTTTTGGCCAATTGGTAAGACTTCAACCCAGATGAGGCCACGGTTAAACTTCACTTCAACACCTGAAGCATCATAAAAAATCGTTCGATCAACGCGGGACTTTTTAGCCCAAGTGCCATCAACTACCTGGCCGTCGAGAAGAAACTTTGCCTTACCGGTGCCTTTAGTGCCGTAGAGAAGATGGGCGCCGTGACCTTCCTCGTTGTAACCATCATCGGCCACAGTCATTGTCGTAAAGAGGATAACAACATTTTTAGCGAGGATTTGGGCGCCAGTATTCATGTCGCGGTGCTCGGTATTTTTGTGGAAGCGAAGGTAAGAGTTACTAGTCTTGTCATAGGACCAGCGGACAAGATAGTCATCGATATAGGAAGCCTGGGTATTACTGAGGCTAAATTCGGCGGCGAATTTAGCTGGCCGTTTATCGGTTGAGACATCGTCCTTGAATTTCCAGGGAATAAAAGTCGAATTCCAAGCGATTTCTTTGCCGGTTAAGTCATCAACTTCTACACTTGTTAGTCCGCGCTTTTTGGCAGAAAAGTCCCAAAGTTTGGAGGTGGAGGTGTAGACAGTATGCTCGGTAGCAGTATTTTCACCGAGGCGTTCATAGTCGCGCCAGAAGTTCGGAAAGCCAATACTAAATTGGTTGAGGTCATTAAAGGCAGTCCAACGATAGCGATCAATTTGACTAATGGCATCAGCAGGACCCGGAGTATTAGCGCCACCGACGTGAGCATAAAGGGGAGAGCGACCGTACTCCGAGATCCAGTCGAGAAAGTAGGTTCTAGCGGAGCGAACTGGACCGACAACATCACTATCCTGACAATAATAGACGGCAAGGAAGCGGGTAATGCCGCCCTCGGCGACGGCCTCATAGATGATGTCAGCATAAGACAGGCCTGACTGGGGACGGGCAGCGGTTGAATTTTCGACAGTGATACCGAGGGGGCGGCGCTTTTCCCAAAGTTCCCGCTCGGGTTTAGAACGAAGGGTACCATTTAAAGGGCACTCCTCGGTTTTAGGAAGACCAGCATATTTTTGTTTGGGCGGCTGAAATTTACCTCCGGTAGTTTTTGGCTGATCGGGGGAAACTTCCGAAGTTGGTAGGCCGGGGCGCAAGAGACTGAAAGCGGCATAAGAAAAACCAGCCGAGAGAAGGTAGATGATAAGGCCGAGAACAAGGGGGATGAGTTTTTCTTTCGAAAGCTTCATACCAATTAGGACCAAAAAAGAGGCTAAGAGTCTAGACTTCGGGAAGCAATCTTCACCAGTTTTGTCTTAGAAGCTTAGCACCGTCGAGTATCTTTGGTATTCACATGATACTGTGCTTTACAGGCTAGAGTCAATATGATAAAAACTCGTCGTGGGACGAAAGACTAAAAAGCAAAAGCTGCGGGCGGAAGAGAAGTTATTAGAGAGAGAGGTAGGTTTATCGGCAACTCCCCCATTAGAAATGCCCAAATATTCCTACGGAATACCGACTGGTTTGAACAAAGGACAAGTTAAACAGGCGACAGGGAAGGCGAGTGTAAGTGAATCAAACTTCATCATACATGACATAAAGCGGATCAGCGTGCTCACCTTTCTTGCAATTTGTGCTCAAGTTGTGCTATGGTACTTAGTGAATGAGGGGAAGATTGAACTTTTCTAGGACTTGGCTGCCCCTGGGAGGAGGTGAAGCTCGATGAATTATCAAGGTTACTGCGTTAAGGATCGAAAGAAGGTAGATATTAAAGACGGGAAAGAGGTTACCTGGAAGAATGGACGACGAGCCTATGTTGGTGTTTGCCCAATTTGTGGTACTAAAGTAGCTCGCGTTTTGGGAAAAGCTTAAACGAAAAACAAATACCTTAAGAAGACTTCAAGAGATTGAGGTCTTCTTTTTTTTAATGGAAGGGGTTAGAAGAAGCGTCGGATTTGAGCCTTATTCTTCAGGTCGTCGAAGAGTTTCCTAAATTCTGTACCAAGTTTCTCTTGGCGAAGATTATTTCTAGCCTCGAGTGCCAAGGAAGCTTCGTCGGTAGCTGTTAAGAAGGCACGGTTTTGTTCAATGAAAGCAGCCACTTCCTCGTCGGAGACTTGAACTTTATCGGCAATTAACTTTTCGGCCATAAGCTGAAGACGAATTTGGGATTTAAGATCAGCAAGAGTCATCCCTTGGGCCTTCAGAGCCTCGGTTAAAGAGCCGCCACCCAGGTTTTTTTCTATATCTTTAATACGAGCTTCAACCTCAGTATCTGCTACTTTGACCCCCCGGCGACTGGCCTCGTCGGAGATGAGGGTTTCATTAACTAGTTCGTCGGTAAGTTCGGAGCCAAAACGGGAAACAACGCGCTTCTCAAACTCCCAGCGCCAGATAGGGCGATTATTAACCGTAGCAACGACCAGAAGACTGGGGTTTAACACAAGATACACTGCAAGGACGACTAGTAGGGCGGCAATAGCCAAACGAACAGGCGAGAAGAAGCGGCTCTTTAACTCTTGAAGGGAACGAGTTTGAGGGTGAACGGCAGACTCTTGTTGATATTTTGGAGCCGAATTGGCAGTTAATTGGGGGGTTTTAGGAGAGCGGTTTTTAGAGGATGATTTTTTAGGACGAGCCATAAGCTTTCCCCTAGTCTAACAGAATTCATGAATATGGAAAGATATCAGAAAGGGCTAAAGCCCAGCGGTATCATCAGGAGTGAAGTCTTCGGTGGTGTCATCGATTGATAGGGAGCCAACTTCCTTCTCTAGCTCGGTGAGGTTAGCTTTAGTAGGAGCTTCGGTGGAGGCATCGGTAGAGTTGGTTTGGGGGCTTGGGGAAGAAGTAGTTGGGGCAGTTGGCTTTCGAAGAAAGATAAAGAGCATTGAGCCAACGATCACCAACAGAACAAGGGCAGCGCCGATAATTGCTGCAATAACCAGAACGCTACCGGTATTAGACTTAGGGTTAGTCAGTTTCGGCTCCATTTGTTTCCTCCTCTTCGAAAAGGGCCATTATTTGACGAACGACTTGGTGAACGGCTTTTCTTGCCTCATCGACTGATTGGCGTGTCTTTTTGAGATCTTCCTGTTCCTGCTTAACCGAAGCACCGACAACGTTTTTTAAAGTCTCTTCGGTGCCAATGGTTAAAGTGTAATCCTTATTGGCCTGGTTTTCGACTGCCTCTTGGGCGGCAG
>CAZKPQ010000039.1:0-7965 GCA_964554695.1 uncultured Gammaproteobacteria bacterium
TGGTTTGGCGTTTACCGGATAATTCTTGCTAGTTTGTACTTCTTAATAGTTCTTCGACAATAGCTCTTTCGGTCTTCATACCCAACCCTAGCCCAATTTTGGCTTGCCTAACCTAGTATGGGGGCGTAGTTACAAAGGGGGTGAGAGAAATGGCACGAGGTAATAAAAAACAGGGCGGCAATCGAGGACGACAACAGGGCGGCGGTGATGACCGCGGCGGAAGAGGAGAAGACGGGTCACAATCGTAAGAGACCGCTTGACAACAGTCTCGGGCAGGTGGAATTTTTCTACCTGCTTTGAGGTGATTAGGGAAGTAAACTAATGACGGAGACAAGCCCTAAACAAAATGAAGAAAGCTTCTACACGATGGTGGTAGGAGATATTGATGTGGGAGCGGTTAAGGATGTAATTGAAGACATTAATATCGCTAACGCAAAAGCTTATGTGACGGATATTAAATTAACTCTTGTCACATACGGGGGGGATTTGCTTTACTCATTTGCCCTGTACGATCATATTAAATCTTCGAAAAAACCGATTGATATAACAGTAGAGGGGGTATGCATGTCAGCAGGGGTGATGATTCTTCAGGCGGGGAGGCACCGGGTAGCGAGACCGCATACTATCTTTATGGTTCATCCATCGATTTCCTACATTGAGGAGAAAAGCTACCATGAGATGATTACGATTGTCGATCAATATAAAAGAAATCATGATTTGTTTATTCGATTAACGATTGAGCGATCGGGAATGAGCCTAGCAGAGTTTGAAAGGATTTATACACCAAGAAAGTATCTAACGCCGCAGGAAGCCTTGGAGTTTGGGGAAAAAGGATTAATTGACGAAATTAGTGAATCATGATTGACTTAGGGAAGTGAAAACGACGTACCTTCTTATGGGAGTTGGGATATTACTTCTAATAGGAATGGGCGGATGGTGGCTTTTAGGACAAAACCAGAGTCGGACTCCCCTCTCCCCGATTGGTCAGGAGACCACAAAAGAAACACCAGGGAAGAAAGACGGCAAGTATCAGTTCGGGAACCCAAAGAAAAGCGCCCACTATGAATCGAACACCCCGGCGCACGGAGCGGTTTTGGCGGGTCGTCCCTTAAATATTGTGATTGATTTTAATTTTGACTTAGCTAAACCATCAGAGATAAAAATTCAGCCCAGGTGTGAAGCGGGCGAGAATTGCCAGGAAGTGGAATATGGGGAGGGTGAGACAGTAATTGACAAGAATAAATTGGCAATGCGTCAAAAAGTTGTCGAAAGTATCCCAGATGGAATTTACACCGTAAATTACAATGCCTGCTGGCCGGACGGCAGTTGCCACGACGGAAATTTTGAATTTGCGATCGACCGGACCCTAGCCGAAAACTACGCGGACTTTCGAGGTCAAAAGGAAGTTAAAATTTCTATGAAAGAGATTAAGTTTTTGCCGGAAAAGATTCGGGTAGACAGCGGGACTAAGGTCACATGGACAAATGATGACATGGTTGATCATTATGTTAATACCGATTCGCATCCGGCTCACACCTATTTCCCCGAGCAAAACTCGAAACTTTTAGCCAAGGGACAGACCCACACGGTTACCTTTAACACGCCGGGGATTTACCCTTATCACTGCAGTGCTCATACAATTATGACGGGGTCAGTTCTAGTTGAGTAAGATCAATGAGAACGCTTTTAACTGCCCTTCTAGGAATTGCCCTAATCGCGGGAATCGTTGTTGTCTTCAAGAACCCCAGATCGATAGTAAAGCCACCAACACTGGTTAACCGTGAGACGAGTGGTGAGATAAATTATGAAGGAGTGGGAAGATTTAAGCCAAAGGTAGAAATTTTCGAGAGCGAGGTTCCTCAAGTAGTCCAGATTGAAATTACACCGGATGGGAAATATATGCTGGTGGGAAGTTTGACGGGAAACATTACCGCCTATCAAAAAATAGAGGGAGTATTTAAACGACAGAGCGAACCTTTTTTTAAGTTAGAAACCGACCAGCCAGGATTTCCGCCTGAGGAAGCGGGATTGACGGGAATAATTTTAGGGGGAGATTTTGAGAAATCGGGAGACGTTTTTTTGAGCTACTCTTTTAGGGCTGGGAAGAAAGACTTTCGAAATAGGATTATGCGGGTGACGTTTAGAAAAGAGGGTGAAAGGGTTGTCGGCGCAAACCCGAAACAGATTTTTGAGGCGAACACGGCTGGCGGGCCGTCCCATCAAATTCAAGATGGACTGGGAATAAATATCCCAGACCTTCCATCGGTAATGGTCTCGATTGGAGAAGGATTTGACGCAAAGAAGGCTTTGGACCCTAATCTAGAAGCGGGAAAATTAATTGTTATTGACCGCGACGGCAATCCCCTACCCGAGTCGGTGCGTTACCCAAATCCAAAGATACATATTATTGGCCTTCGAAATGCACCGGGGATAGCCGCGAGTCGAAAATTAGGAATAATGGCGATGGTGGATACGGGTCCAGATAACGGGGACCGCTTCCTCTTGCCGCAGATTTTTGACACTGATCAAGCAGGAATCTCATTTAACTGGGACGGGTCGGAGGAAAGTTTAGAAAAGCCAGCGATTAACCCGGTTAACGGAACAGACATGGTGCTTTACCGATGGAGCCCATCGGAAACCCCAGTGAATGTGATTTTCTATCACAATGACAAAATGCCAGAGCAATCGGTATTAGAGGAACATGTCTTGGTGGTACTTTTTGGGCGAACGGGAGATACAGAAAACGAGCGAGGGCGAAAGATAGTTCTAGGGAGATTGACTAACACTACCCAGCCGAGGGTGAGTTTTGAACCGTTTATTGAGAGAGGTAGTAAGGCTATAGGAAAAACCGGAAACCCACTGGGTCTAGCGGTCGATCCAGAAACCAAAATTATTTACTTTGGGGATATTTTAGAAGGAAAGATTTATTCGGCGGAAGTTCAATGAGGAGGTGAAGAGAAGTTGGAAGAGAAAAAGCCAGTACTAGTATTAGGAGGACTAGTCGTTTTGATACTGATTCTTCTAGGAGGATATATGGTCTTGGGGAGACCAAGCCAAACAATAACGCCACCAGCAGTGCAGACAACCGAGGAAACCGAGACAATCAATGACAACGAGGGGAACGAAATAGCGGTGGAGATAAAAGATTTTGCTTTTAGTCCAAAGGAAATTACTATCAAAGCGGGGTCGACGGTGAGATGGACGAACAGGGATGTGGCCGGACATTCAGCCACAGCCGATGACGGAACAAGTTTTGACACCGGGATAATTGCAAATGGTGAAACGGGAACGGTAACGTTTGACAAGCCGGGGAGTTACAACTATCACTGTACGCCGCACCCGAACATGAAGGCGACAGTAATCGTAACGGAGTAAAACCTAAAGCGAGGCTTTTTAAAGACGGTCCAAGGGGACCATTTTTTAAATGGAAAGGCCAAAGAGGTTTTTGGCCAGGAGAAAAATGGCAAAGCCTAAATAAAACAGTGAGGCGAAGAGCATAAAGAAGTTGGTTACTAGTCCGGGACGGAGGGGCTTTGGGAGACGGAAATTATTTAGATAAAGAAGGACCGGAGTATAGATACTCATGGCCACGCCCCCAAGAACGGCACTAATTGTTAGAAGAGTTAGAGGCTGCTTTAGGGGAACAAGGCTGGCACTAACGAAAACGATGCCCAGAATTAGAAGATAGTAGAGTTTACTGGCGGAAAAGGATTTTAGTTTCCCCAAATATTTACTCCAGGGACCAGTTTGAGAGTTAACAAAGATAATGTCGGAGACGATTCTAGTAAAAGCGTCAATAACGGTCCACATAACCGAGAAAAGCATTAAGAAGGACATTATTAGAAAGAGGTTTCGGCCGAAGAGGCCCCAATGGGCTTCAAAGATTTTAGCTTGGGTAATGGCAACCGTCAGGCCTTCGGGAATAATACCCTGGGGAGTAAGGGTAACGTAGGCGTTAAGACTGAGAAGAAAAAGGGTGAGAAGACCTAAAAGATAAAAGATTACCCCCTGATCCAGATAAACGAAGTGGAGCCATTTTTTCCAGCGGGTAAGGGAGTCGGCAGTTAGGTCAAAACGAAAACCGGTAGTGGCGTGGGAGACAGACCGGCCGGTAATGGGATTTTCGATGCGACCAGCATAGGTTCCTTGGCCAAAACCTTTATCGCGGTACCAGAGAGAAACGCAAAGATTCAAAAGGCCACCGGCACCAGCAAAAACGATGGCCCCCAAAAGAACATTGGGATCGATGCCACTGGGAAGAGGGCCAAAACTAAAAAGGCCTTTTAGGCCGGCAAGGAGATCGACAGGGCGAAGAGTAAGAAAGCTAGCGACAACTAGAAGAATAAAAAAGGCCGGAACGGTAAACTTAAGGCTTTTTTCTAAAACTGAATAGGCAACTTTACCGGTAAAAGTGAGAAGCAGGACCAAGCCGAGACTGGCCCAAGCCCAGTGGGTATAGTCACCAACGCCAACAAGCTCCCGAGCGATAGTTCCCAAGGCAGCTGCCCAACCGGGCCAGATATAGAGAAGGACGGCGGAAATGAGCCAGAAGGGAGCAAAATACTTAAAAAGGCGCGACGAGGAAGTAAAGAAGCTTTCGCCAGTAGCCAGAGCGTGGCGGGCAACCTCCTGGTTAATGAAGTATTGAAAAGTAATCCCAAGAAGAGCGGTCCAAAGGATGGTAAGACCGTGCTTGACAGTGAGGTGGGGCCAGAGAATAAGCTCCCCAGTACCAATTGCCAGACCCATGACGACGATACCAACGCCGAGAGCTTTGGACCAGTGGGGAGCCTCGGGGAGAGGTTTTTCTTCGAGAGGGGGGTAACTAGTCACGAAGTAACTATAACAAGGGAAATAGGCGATTGGCTAGTGGTTGCGACCAGAGTTATTTTTTGCTACATTCTCCCCTGCCACATTTATGCTGCCCCAGAAAATAGCGTTCATCGATATTGAAACAACGGGTGCAAGCCTAACAAGGGACCGGATTATTGAGATCGGGGTTCTTCGGGTGGAGAACAATAAGCTAGTTGGTACTTATAGAACGCTAGTTAACCCGGAAGCTTATCTACCCCCGGAAATTACACTTCTTACGGGAATTACCGAGAAAGAATTGGACCGAGCGCCGACGTTTAGCAAAGTAAAAAAAGAGTTGTTGGAGATTTTGGACGACTGCATTTTTGCGGCTCATAACGCCCGATTCGATTATGGATTTATTAAACGGGAACTAAGAAGAGAGGAGGTAAGTTTTCGGGCGAGGAATTTATGTACCGTAAAACTCTCCAGGCAACTTTACCCCCGATATAGGCGACACGGACTAGACGAGATAATTGACAGGTTTGGAATCGTATGTGAACAAAGGCACCGAGCGTTTGATGATGCAGAAGTATTATGGAAGTTTTATCAGCTGGTTTTAGAGAGCTTTCCAAAGGATAAAGTAGAGGCGGTTTTAGAACAGGTCCTAAAGCGACCGACCCTACCACCCGCTCTAGCTGAAGAAAACTTAGATAAGTTACCGGAGAGACCGGGGGTTTACATTTTTTACGGGCAAGGGGGAGCGCCACTTTATATTGGAAAAAGCATTAATATCCATGACCGAGTACTGTCACATTTCTCGGATTTAGAAAGTGGTAAGGAAATGAAGATAGCTAGACAAGTAGAAAGCATCGAGACAATAGTAACGGCGGGAGAGTTGGGAGCGCTGTTTAAAGAGTCACAACTCATTAAAGAATTACAACCACTTTATAACCGAGTTCTTAGACACGCGAGGAAAATTATTGTCGCTAGGCAAACAATGACAACCGAAGGGTATATTGGGGTAGAGGTGGCAGAGACGGACCAGATTGACCCTTCGGAAATAGGAGAAATAATTGGAATTTTTAAAAGTAAAAAGCAAGCGAAAGAACATTTCGCGACACTAGCTAAGGACCATGAACTTTGCGAAAAGTATCTAGGAGTGGAAAAAACCAAAGGGGCATGTTTTGCCCACCGACTAGGAAGGTGCCGGGGAGCTTGCGTTAAAAAAGAATCCCCGACTCTTTATAATGGTCGGTCAGTTATTGCGCTTTCAAAAAATAAACTGCGGTCGTGGCCGTTTCCCGGACCGATTGCGATTGCCGAACAAGATGAAGATGGAAATTTAGAAAGACACATTGTTGACCAGTGGTGTTATCTGGGAACAGAAAAAGAAGGGGACGGAAAGATTAAAACAAAAGAGGAGATAAAATTCGATAGAGATATTTATAGAATACTTTCAAGACAACTAGCACATAATCGGAATTTGAAAGTTTATCCAGTTGCTACTCAAATCTAGACTACCGCTACCAGAAAAGTTCGAATAAAATAGTGGTCACATTTGAGAAATGCTGAAAAAGAAATGAGGTGATAAAAATGATGCAAAAATTTGCTTTAACTTGCGATATGGGACACGAGGAAGTATTTAAGAAAGAGGTGGAAGCAGAGTCTTTGGAAGCGGCAACCGAAATGCTAGTCTCTGATCCGGATGTGATGGCGCACCTACAGCAAGCCCATCCAGATATGGCTGGTAAGAGCCCAGAGGAATTAAAGATGATGACAATGGGAATGGTTAAACCAATGGCAGAAGAGGGAATGGGACAGGCAATGTAAATCGATCGAAGTAGCTTTGGAAACTCCCGCCTGATGGGGCGGGAGTTTTGATGTAAAATCGAATTTATGACTAAGGTTAAGAAACTAGTAAGACCTACTAAAGGGCGAGTAGTTGGCGGTGTAGCGCTGGGACTAGCTAACTACTTTAGTATCGACGTTACTTTAGTTCGACTAATCTGGGTCTTGTTACTATTACCCGGCGGCTTACCAGGAGTACTCCCCTACTTAATTTGCTGGCTGATTATTCCTTCAGACGAGTAAGCTAATTTTTTGACTTGCTGGCCGTTTGACTCTTGCCCTGAGATAACACTAGAAGTTCGCCTAGCTTTTGGACCAGCTTCTTAGCGTGATCGCGACTCATGCCAACACGAGCCACGATTCGTATCTGGTTTGTTGACCCTAACTTCTGTCCAACATCTAGTACAACCCCATCTTCGTTAGTAGTGATAAAAATATTATCTGTATAAACCACGGGTGTGGTGTCTAGGTTGACGTTAACATTTACGTCTTCCTGCTTCTGAGTTGGACTATCGGCCATATTGCGTATATTTTACTACATTTGACGGGGAAATGGGTCGTTCCCATGAGCTTGGTCGTAATTTCTCAAGTTTGGGGGAAATATTTTGCCACGTAAGATAGATGCACTTATCATTAGTATCAGGAGTCAGATACGGCCGCATTAGAAGACAGGTTAACTGTGAGAGGTCGGCTGGCTTAGTGGCGTCACAAAACCCCTCGCAGAGAAAAATATCCAGGGTCTTCCCTATACGCTTAACGTCAAACTGCATCAAACTTACACTTTCATGTCCCCGGTGGCAGCTAGCGGGCATATTTGACCAATATGAACCACCAAAGATCCTTATACCAAAGTCGCTTCTATCCCAATAAAGAGTACTCGGGTTGGTAGCTATGGACGAAAGGTTGGGCCATGAAGGAGCATCTTCTGGGCTAAATACATAGAGTGAGCTGGAATCACTGTTAAAATTGAATCGCTTAAGCTCATCGGCTGTATAAGCCGTTGTAAAGACCATGTCTCCAGTAGAGACACTTTTTAGATTGCCTATCCGATTAACGTCAGTAAGAGAATAATCGTGAGTTTCCTTCTCAATCACAACGCGAATTATAGCTGGGGAGGAATGCCTTTTCTAGTTCCAACTGGTCCACACGACCGTTGGTGATGGTTTATATAGATGGGCAACTTTAGCGGGGATAAAAAGGGGAAGATTAGATTTCTTCATCAAGACCTTAGCCTCCTCAAGATTGGTCGTTTTATACCACTCGTCGAGAAAAAAAGAGGGGACTTTCTCTTTAGGAAGTTTACCAACAAGAACGGTGACAACA
>CAZKPQ010000040.1:0-7805 GCA_964554695.1 uncultured Gammaproteobacteria bacterium
CAACCTAAACCGGCTACCCGAGTCCCTCTTCTTAATACTCCGGTCGGTGCTGTCCGGCTCGAACAGATCCTCGATCATATTTGTCAAACTACTAACCTAGAAGTTGCTGCCAACGAACACACTCTTCTCCCTGGGCAATCAGCTACCCTGAGGAATCTTTACTTTCTGAAAGGCGGAGATCAAGGTGTCACTATCTTAGGTAGCGACTCTTTCGCCGCCGGAGGTGATAGCCTACTCCACCTGGGAGGTCCGGGCGACCCAAGATTTGCTATTACCGAGAACCTTCCTGATCACGCCGCTATCTACACTGAAAAAGATTGTGCCCGTCGTTCAATTACCTCCCTTCCTGAAATCTATCAACCAGCCACTCCTTTCTCCCTCAATTAACACCCCCGCGTTACCAGGCTAGTTATAGTTGACTTTCTCCCTACCTCCAGGCTATAGTCCTTCCAATCCCTGCCCCTATCTCCATGCGCCGACCCAATCGTAAAGAAATTGCCCTTTCGCTTGCCATAACCCTTCCCCTTCTTCTGACCATCCTAGTTTACGCCGCCCATCAACCCGCCGTGCCCAGTGTCAGAGGATTCTCTCATCATCCTACTGATAACCAACCCTTCTTTTGGTTCCCTCTTACTGACATCACCAGCCAAGTAAACCGCTGCTCGGTTCTCCTTCCCCCTGATCATACCTTCCCCATCTATATTGCCAACAGTGAGGGTAAAACCGTCGCGTCCCTCAACCCTGGTTTAACTGATACTGGTGTTAACTGGGCAACCGGACTTAAGCCAGAAACCTCAGACCGCCAATCACTCGAGGGCTATCAAATAGCCGAATCCCCCTCAAATCTTGGCCGCTTCGAAACTAATGATGGCACCAGCGTCCGGTTTGTCTTGACAGACGGCGATCTTGCTGCCGGCGTCGTTCTTACAACTCCCGACTGTCCCCCAGACAGCCCACTCTACCCCGTCAACCTCCGCGGTCTTAAATAGTTTGTCACACCAGGCTTTACACCACCACCCGTCTTTTGCTACAATTGCTTACCAGCTCCCAAGCTGGGAGGCTAACGCCGAAAACAAACTCCAGAAGTTTTCCTTCTTTTTGTTCTTCGGCCCGACTTAAAAAATGGCTAAGAAGATTAAAGTCATCATCAAGTTAAATCTCCCTGCAGGTGAGGCTACTCCAGCTCCACCGGTAGGACCCGCCCTAGGTCAACACGGTCTTAACATCATGGACTTTGTTAAGGCCTACAATGAAAAAACCGCTGATAAAAAAGGCCAGGTTATCCCCGCCGTTATTACGGTTTATGAAGACCGAACCTTCGCCTTTATTACTAAGCTTCCTCCTGCCGCCGAGCTTATTAAAAAAGAGCTTAAGATCGAAAAAGGCTCCCAAAAAGCCGGTCGAGAGTCTGCTGGTGTCCTCACTAAAGACCAGGTCAGAAAGATTGCCGAACTTAAAATGCAAGACCTAAACGCTAACGGCGACATTGACGCCGCCATGAAAGTTGTTGCTGGCACCGCCCGCTCAATGGGTATAAAAGTCGAATAAAATGGGGAAAGTAAAAACCGTTATTATGGGAGACGAAGCCGCTGAGGAAGCAGCCCGAAAAGCTCGGGAAACTAAGCGAACCCAAAAAAAGCTTCAAAGGCCAATCGAGGCCCCAGAAACTCCCCAAGAACCCGCCCCCGAACCAGAAAAAACTAAAAAACCTGTTTCTAAAAAGACTACCCCAAATGATAAGTATCGTTTTAATCCCGGGAAAAAGTCTCTAGCTGCCCGCTCCCTCGTTGACGCCACTAAGCTTTATCCCCTTACCGAAGCTATCGAACTTGCCCAAAAAACCTCCTTTTCCAAATTCGACGGCTCTCTAGAACTTCACCTCAATGTCACCGACAAGGGGCTCCGGGGTACCGTCACTCTTCCCCACGGCACCGGTAAGGATGTCCGTGTCCGAATAGCCGATGAGGCCCTGATTACCTCCTTGGAAAAATCGGGTAAGATCGACTTCGATATTCTCGTCGCCTCACCTGATCTCATGCCCAAACTCGCCCGAGTCGCTAAAATTCTTGGTCCTAAAGGGCTAATGCCTAACCCAAAAACCGGTACTATCAGCCCAGACCCTGAGAAACTTAAAGAGGAGTTATCCAAAGGTCAACTTCAATGGCGTACCGAAGCCCAAACACCTATCATCCACCTTGTTTTCGGTAAAGTCAGTTTTGACGCTTCCAAACTCCAAGAGAACTTAACCGTCCTTTTAAAAGCCATTGGTCGCGATAAAATACGCTCCGCCTTTGTCAAAGCCACCATGGGACCCTCTATCAAGCTCCAGCTCGCCAATTGAATCCTCCAAAATTCTTGCTATAATAGTTCCTAACCGAAGACAGTAGGCGGCCCTAAAAGCACTAAGACCTACCGAGGCGAATTTTTTGTGTCTCGCTTCGGCGAGTTTTTTTATGGCAAGTCAGCGTAATCTCGATTCTGTTACTTCTCTTAAGGAAAAGGTTTCTCGATCTCGTTCCTTGGTTCTTGCTAACTATCAGGGTCTTACCCACAAACAAGCTGAGGAACTCCACCGGGCCGTTAAGCGGGTTGGTGGCGAGTTTCTTGTCGTCAAAAACAGCCTTCTTCGTCTGGCAACTACCGACACTGCCTACACTTTTGAGACTACCGACCTCACCGGTCCGGTCGCCGTCCTTTTCTCTTACGACGACGAGATTGCTCCCCTTAAGGAGCTCAGTAAAACCGTCAAGGCTCTTGGCCTTCCAACCATCAAAGTTGGCTTTGTTGGGGCTACTAAATACACGAGTTCCCAGCTGGAAGCCGTTGCTAAGCTCCCCGGTATTGAGGTTGTCCGGGCCCAGTTTGTTGGCCGCCTCAATGCCCCTCTCTATAGTCTGGTTTCAACTTTAAATGGCAACATATCTAAACTCGTTTATATTCTTTCCCAAATTAAAAAGTCATAAATTCCCGAACGGAAACTGTCAAGGGAGGTGAGAATAGATGGCAAAATTAACTAAAGACGAAATCATCGACGCTGTCTCGGAGTTATCTGTTCTCGAGCTCTCTGAGCTCGTGAAAGCTCTTGAAGAAAAGTTTGGTGTCAGTGCTGCGCCTGTTGCTGTCGCTGCTCCCGCTGCTGCCGCCGGCGAAGCTGCCGAAGGACCGAAGGAGGAACAAACTTCCTTTAACGTCGTCCTTGCGGATGCTGGTGCTAACAAAATTAGCGTCATTAAAGCTGTTCGCGAAGTCGTCCCCACTTTAGGTCTCGCTGAGGCTAAAGCCTTGGTCGAATCTGCTCCTAAAGAGGTCGTTACTGGCGTCAACAAAGAAGCTGCTGCTGAGGCTAAGGCTAAACTCGAGGCTGCCGGTGCTAAGGTCGAACTAAAGTAGTCCTTTAACTCTCTTAACAAAACAAACCCGCCCTTCCGGCGGGTTTCTGGTATCTAAGCCTCTCACTTCCCCACCTCAACTTACAAACCCACTATATAATGGTATAACCTTTACCATTCCCTTAATCAAAGCCGTGTTACCAATTACCCATTCAAAAAAACTCCTTCTCTTAGTCGTACTTAGTGTCTCAGTTATTCTCAACCTCTACTTTCTATCTCGCCAGTTCCTGGACCAAAATACCCAAACTAGCTTCACTCCGTTTACCCCCCGCCTTACCCGACCCCTTGAGCCCCCAGTTCTTGACTCGAATACTAACGAAAACACGGTCGTTCTCCATTACGACAACCTGGAAGACCAGCTCATCTCCCGTATTCAAAAAACGGCTACCCCAAGTTCGGTGGGTCTTTTTCTTCAAGACGCTCGTACCGGGGCCTGGTTAGGTATCAACGAAACTGACTCGTTTCAACCTGCTAGTCTCCTTAAAATCCCCATCGCCATGGGGACCATGAAGAAAATTGACCAGGGTGATCTCTCGCTCGACTCTAACTTAGTTCTTGCTACTGAAGATCTTGATTCGTCAGCTGGCCCTCTCTATCAAAAGGGTCCCGGCTACCGCCTTACCATTCGGGAAACCCTCGAACTTATGATTACTTACTCTGATAACACTGCTAAGAACCTTCTTCGTCGCCAGCTTTCTCTGGCTGAGCTCGAGCGAGTTTTTGTCCACGTTGGCATTCCTAATCCCTACAGTAGTAACTCCGACCGAAAGGTTTCCCCCCGGGGTTACACTCGACTTTTTAAGACTCTCTACTTCTCAACCTACCTAACTCCACCTTCTTCTGAACGGATTCTCGAACTAGCCACCGACACCCAGCTTGAAAGTCTCATTTCAGCCGGCGTGCCCCCCGAGGTTCAAGTTAGTCATAAATACGGGGAGAGAGAGGACGGGCTATCCGACTGTGGCATCATCTACCACCCCACGAAGCCCTACTTTCTTTGCATCATGACTACTGGCATCGATCACGGGATCGCTAAGATTCTTCTTGCCGATCTCTCCAAACAAATCTACCTGTTTGTTAATTCTAAGTAGAAGAGGGGTTCTGCTCTACATGTTACGGGGTCTTAGTTTCCATTCCTAAAAGCCAAAGGACCGCTTCTTTTTTATACCGTCTGTCTCCCCGCGAGTTAATCCTAAGTGGCACTAACTTTCCTCTTTTCCCCCACCGTTTGATCGTAAGTACTGACACTCGGAAAATTGACGCCACCTCTTTGACCGTCAGTAGATCCGGTAAGTTATCAAGTGATAGGTTTTGACCGTTCACAGGCATAGAACTATTGTTTTTTAGTCTTTTTTAAATCGAAGTATCTCGGTTATACCGCCAACTGCATCACTTGTCAACGACCATTTTCTCTTTTTAATTCTCACTTAATAATTTAAAATCTAAGTTACTGCCCATGTTCTTTTTAAGATTTCTCAGACCTAACTCAACTACCCTCGCCATTCTCCTTGCCATCCCCACCGCCCTGATTCTTCTCACCTGGAATACTCTTCCGGGCGAACCGCTCTACGCAGTCAAGCGCGCTCTTGAAGCCGGCCCTCGCCTTGCCTTCTCCATTAGTCCCGCCCTGGCAGCCCAGTATGAAGCCCGAGTAACTGACCGCCGTTTTGCAGAAAGCGTCACTCTCATTCGCCGCCGCGATACTACGGCCTTAAACGAACTTCGCCTCGCCATCCGCGCTACTGCCGATAAGGTTAAGAAGGCTAAAGACCCCGAACTCAAGAAGGCCTATATTGCTCAACTTCGAAAATACCAGGAGGAACTCAGACAAGAGAAAGCCGTTCTTATTGCTTCCGAACCGGCCTCCGACCCTGAATCACCCGCACCAACTCCCACCCCAGATCCAAGCGACACTGATCAAGACCAACCAAACTCCGACACTGATACTGGTGAACCCGATGATTCTGATGACCTAGATAACGACGACGCTTCTAATGATGAAGACCCCCCTCCTTCCCCTCCCCCACCTGCCACCACCTATCCCCATAAAACCTGCCAAAATAACGCTTGTGTTACTACCACCTGTTCCCCAGCTACATCACCTTGCCAGGACACTTGTGACTCCAATTCGGACTGTGCCTCTCCTCCGCCTGCTCCAACTTATCAGCACAAAGTTTGCCAGAATAATGCTTGCGTTACCGTTAATTGTTCGCCTAGCACTTCTCCCTGTTCTAGTGACTGTTCCACTAATGCTGATTGCCAATCTTCTCCTCCCCCTGCCCAGACCCACAAAGTCTGCCAGAACAATGCCTGTGTAACTGTTTCCGGTGCTGGCACTAACGAGTGCGATTCAAACACTGCTTGTGAGCCAAACGATGATCCAATCGACGATATTGATGACTTGGAAGACGAAATCGACGACATTATTGAGGACCTAGAAAAAGAAGACCTCTCCGACCTTGAACAGTTAGAAAACGACGCTAACAACCTCGAAGGCGACTAGATACTACTCCTCGTTCTCGTCATTCTCTTCCGAAGCCTTCTCATCGGCTGGCTTACTTGCCTTAACTCTCTTTGCTTCCGCCATGGCTTCTTTGTAGGCCTCAATCGTCTGCCGGACGGCCGTTTGCACTTCCTGTAAATCACCTCGTTCTTCTTCTCTTAAAGCGGCGATATTAGCCTCAATTTTATCTTCGTTCCGAATCCCAAGGGTGTACTGCTTTTGATCCTGCTTCTTCACCATATTCCGAGCCGTTACCCGGACCTGCCTAGCAGTTCTTAAGAGTCGCGTTAGTTCTTGAACATTCTTCTTCTTTGACTGAAATCTATCCCGCCGCCGATCTAACCGCTCATGAACCGCCACTAACCGATCTATAATCGCGTCCCAATGAGCCGTTCGTCTATTACCCCGGTTCTCTATCCTTGCTTGAAGTTTTAAAACCCTCGCTTTTAATGTCTCGTTTTCAATCTCTTCGATTGAGCCTCGAAGTCTCACCTTCGGCGTTGGCCCTGCCCAAGAGATATTTGGCCAAGCAAAAACTCCTACCAACCCCAGTATCAGTACTAAGTAAACTATCTTTCGCCCTCTCATGCCTTCTTCTCCTCTCCGACTAACCCTACTCGATATTCCTCGGCTGCCTGGATTGGGTCAACAATATTTACTGAAAGGCCCGTCCCTAACTCAAATCCTGCCCGGTGCACTAGCCGCGGGATAATCCGCAGGTACCAGTCGTTTCCGTGATAAATATAAAAGTTATATGGCACCTCGTCTAAATCGTCCCCACCTTTGCGAAGTGCTCCGATCTCAGTGAACTTCCTAATAATAAAGGCGAGTGATTTTTGAAGGATCGGCGCTAAATCGGAAATTTCTTCATCTGATATCGCCCCGAAGACTGTCCCCTCCTTCTTAGGGGCAATCCAAAGTTCATACGGCCACTGCGAAAAATCCGGACAGTATAAAAAAAAGAACTTATTATCTAAGACCAAGTTCTTCACCGGTTCCCTTGGCACCGTGTCTAAATTAATTTGTGTTGGGACAACTACCAGTTGTGAGTGCGGGTGACGAAGCGATGCCCCGGCATGCGCGTCATGATTATTAAAAATGAGTACCTGTCCATTCTGGTTCTGAGTGTGGTAGTTATACCGCTGTCGGTAAGTCTGAAACAGAAGCTCGACCTGCTCTATTGGCAACTCATCAATATCTTTATAGTGATCTGGCGAGTGAATAATTACTTCGTGTAAGTCGGTAATTGGGTATTTGTTCGAAATTACCCTAATCTTCCAGGTATTGTCCCCAGCTTCTCCTCCTACTCTAAAAAGTTCGATTGGATTTAACTTTTCGTTCCCGGGCTCGAACGGGCACTTGGCTTTCTTCTCAGCTTCGGTCAATTCAGCTGTAACCGTCGCCCGATGATCATGAGCATCTCTTTGCTCCAAAGGCACAATCGTATTGTCGTGTGGTCTCGACACCCGACCTGGAGAAACAATCACCCACCGCTTAGTTTTAATATCTGGAATAAACCTTGCCATGCTATTAGCTTATCAATAAACCACTCGAAAGATAAAACCTCGTTTACGGTGCTCCCGAGCTCGGACCGAATCTAACCGCTCCTGCTTGGTTGAACTCCATTCGGACTTGATAGTCGGTTAACGGATAGTTCCAGACTTTCACATCATCAATAAGACCATCAAAGTATGATGGAGTTCCCCCACTGCGCCGTCCTATCTCCAACGCTTGTGCGTTGCTAGCATTCGTCGTTATTGCTCCCACAACTTTCTCATGTTGTAGTCGCCCATTAACATATGCTTTGATCTTATTACCATCATAGATCATCACCGCGTGATACCAGCTCCCAGCTGCGATGGCCGGTTCTCCTACGGTAGAATTGGTATCGGCACAAGTACTACTATCACAAA
>CAZKPQ010000041.1:0-7760 GCA_964554695.1 uncultured Gammaproteobacteria bacterium
CCCCCTTTTCTTTTGTTTATCTTCACGGTCTGGTTCGCGCTCTCGACGGTCGGAAAATGAGTAAAAGCCTCGGCAACGTCATCAATCCCGATGATTATTTAAATGATTATGGCGTTGACGCCCTCCGGATGGGTTTAATCTCGGGTACTGCCAACGGACGTGATTTCAATTTTCCCCGGGATAAGGTTTTAGCCTATCGAAACTTTGCGAATAAGCTTTGGAACATCGGCCGGTTCCTTCTGCAAAATCTCGAGGGTAAAACTGTTCCCACTTATACCCCCAAGCTGCCTGGTCTCACTCTGGACGACAAGGCTATCATTGCCGCCCTAAAAAGTACTATTAGAAATGTTGATGCCAATTTATCCAAGTTTCGCTTTGCCCAAGCCGGCGAAACAATTTACCACTTCGTCTGGCATACTCTTGCCGATAAATACCTGGAGCAATCAAAAGACCGTATTAAATCAAACGACCCGGTTGTTCTCTCAGTTTTGTATTACGTCTACCTAAACTCCCTTAAGCTTCTTCACCCATTCATGCCTTTTGTCACCGAAGAACTTTGGGGTCTTCTCGGAAAGGCCGACTCTCCTTTGGTTGTCTCCGCCTGGCCGAAACTTTAATTGAGTATTTCCTCCTTCGTTTCCTTCCGTTGTCTTGGATGGAAAAGTTGTCATGACGTGAACGCACGATGGTGTGTATGGCCTTTAAAATACGCTCAATTTCGTTAGCCTTTAGCTTCAACCCGAAACTCAGGTTTCGTCCGAAAAACTTCCGTACTCAGATTCAAACTTCACCCCGAAAAACCCGTCCATACGCTTACGCTCTAAAATTGGGGGTTTCATGTCGGTCTCTGGGAAATGTCTGTGTTATCCGTTAAACTTTCTTGAAGTAACTCTTGTGAAGCGTCGCCTAAAATATCTTCATCCGTCCGTCTACCTCTCCCGTCTTTTTCGCGAGTTGCGTGTTCTTATTCCCTTTATTCTTTTCTCCGTTCTTCTTCTAAACCTATTTCTTCCCCGCACTCACTTTGATACTGCTAAAGTTACCCTTCTCCAAAATCCTTCCCATCTTCCTTCCTTACTCCTTCTAGTCGATCAATTAATGGTAAATAACCAACTACCCGCCGCCGAGTCCCTAGTTAACCAATATTCCTCACCTTTAGATAGCAACCCGGGTCTGTCTCTTCGCCGTCAAGATCTTGCTCGCTTGAAACTCGCTCCCATTCTATTAGAGGAAGAGACTCGCCGTTTCCAAACTCTTGTAATCCATTATCCATCCTACAGGGATGGCTATCTTAAGCTGGCAATTCTTAATCTTAAACTCAATCGGCCATTTCTTGCCCAAAAAAACCTTTCTTTGGCCCGGGCTATTGATCCCAATTTTCCTCTCGTCCAGAAGTTACAAGCTGCTCTCTCTAATTAGCTTGGAGTCTTAACCTTCTTTTACTTCGTCCTTCTCTGGCGTTGGCGCTTCCGTGGCTTCTTCCTTCTTCTCCCCTTCCGTCGCTTCCTCAGGTCCGGCTGCTGCTTCCGCTGCCGCCGTTTCTTCTGCCTCTAACGCTTTGGCTTCTTCCGAAATCGCTGCTGCCACCTTGACCACAATCTCATTTGCGTCCGTTAAGATCACTACTTTCTCCGGTATCGCCAGCTCTCCCACCGTTATCTGTTGACCTACATCCGAAAGCTTATTCGTATCGACCTCAATCTTGTCCGGTAGATCTATAGGTAACGCTTCTACTTCAACTTCATTAAGTGTCTGTAAAAGTATCCCAACATTATTTGCTACCGCTGGCGATTCGCCAACTAGTTCCACCGGCACATTGGCTTTAATCTTCTCTGTAAGTTTTACTGCATGAAATTCTGCGTGTAGCGGTCCTCTCGTTAGCGGCTCAATCTGAACGTTTTTAATAAGGACATGCTGTGATTCATTTCCGTACTTTAGTTCCACTAACCCCGTTGCTCCGGCTTTGTCATATACCTTCATAAACTCCTTAACTGGTAGGGCAAGCGACTTCGACTTTACATCCTTCCCATATACCGAGGCCGGTAGTAGCCCTTGTTTCCGAAGTTTTTTAACTTTTTTCCCAGTTTCCTCGCGAACGCTAGCGTTAAGAGTAATTGCTTTCATTTATGTGTTAGACCCATATTCTACAGGTCCTTAGCCCTAAAATCCACTCCTTACTCCTTCTGAAATTCCACTCCTAAGATCTTATCCGTCGCTAAGGTTGATTCGTAAACTAATCTTTGGGGAAACACCACCACTTGGCTTACTCCGTCAACCACCATCTCCCTTCGGGACACTGTGTCATCACTTACGAACTTCGTTGGCGCTAAAAAGCTCGGAAATTCCACCGTTACTGCTAACTTATCAGCTTCCGTTCCCGGCTGTTTTAAAATTACTTGTTGCCATTCCGTCTCGCTTCTTGTCGTATTTACTCGGTAGGCCGGTCGGTACTTAAACTTTATTTCTTTGGTCGTTAAAATCGGCACCTCTACCAGAACACCGTAACTTACCATTCCGCTTCTTGTTGCCACTCCCCCTTCTGATCGCTGCTCATCGCTTTGGTAAACCAGAAACTGGTTTGCTTTCACCCCTTTTAAGCTTGCCGCCGTTAGTGACGACGACACACTCGCCGTCTTTCCATCCCCCAAGCTTATCTCACTAACCTTGCTCCCGGCCGGCACTAAAAACCGCAAGTAATTTTTATACTTCCCTCCCGGCCAAGCTTCTGACGGCGATTCGTTTCGAAATTGGATTGTTACTTCTGTATCCACACTCCCAGCTTTATCGATTATCGTTTTTAAATTTACCGTGCGATCAATAAAGTAATTCGCTTTATTTGCCCCAAAATTTGCTTCCACTATCCCAAAACAATTAATATTTCTCTGTCCGCACCCATTACTATTTATTCCCCCATTCCACCGGTTTTTTTCCATCCTTTCCTGAAGGTTAGGTTGGTTAAAGTAAACCAAGATATTTTTCTCCGCTACTGCTTCGCCTACTCCCCTACCCAGTTTAAATAAATCACCCCCCTGGTCACTGGTTATTTTTTCAAATAACCCCACCGCTACTGCTCCTAGAAAATCTCTTTTCCGAGTTGACCCCGGAAAGAAATTAATTTCCGCTTGGTATTCCGCTTTCTCAAAAAAATTCTCTTGGGTTACTGTTTCGTTGAAATCTACCAGTTTTATCTCTCCCACCGCTCCGATCATTTTTTGGACCGCGTTTAAATCTACCCCCACTACCCCATCTACCCGTTCCCCCACTTCTCTTTCCAAAAACCACTCCAGTCGTTCCGCCGACAGTGGCCAGTCTGGTGAAAAGTTAGCATCCCTCATATACCAATTCGGCTGTCCCAAAAAATGCAGAATTTCGTCTGGTGGCGGTACCCGTCCCCGCAGCTGCCCATCCGCTGTGTAGATATCGTTTACTCTAAAATCCAAAAGTTTTCCTTTTTCAAATTTCAAAATCGCATACGACCCAATAAACCCGCCCGTCGGTCGCAGTTCCGCACTATTTTGAAACACCACTAGGTAACTTCGTCGTCCTGGGTTTCTTCCAAGCCCTACTACCTCAGGCAATACCTCTAGAAACACTTCCGTTTTCCGAATCATCCCCCTTATTTCTGGCAGCTCCTCTCTCACTTCTACTACCCGTTCCGGCGATACCCCTAAAATCGCCGTTAGTCCCTTAAATTCTTCTTCTGTCACCTTGTTTAGTCGTCCTTCCAGGGCTCCTAGCTCCTGGTCTAATACCCGTAGTTCCCGACCAAGCTCCAAAGTTACCTTTTCAATGTCCTCCTCTACCTCCGGTCGAA
Source organism: uncultured Gammaproteobacteria bacterium (assembly GCA_964554695.1). Taxonomy (GTDB): domain Bacteria; phylum Patescibacteriota; class Microgenomatia; order JAMCZE01; family JAMCZE01; genus CAZKPQ01. Next base: position 3,815 of record CAZKPQ010000041.1, read on the forward strand.
TAATGGCTTTTGGCAAAGTCGCCGCCAGGGGCATTAGTTTTCCTGCCCGGTCTAAAAGTCCCGCCGTTTCCTCCCCAATTCCTAAAACCTCAAAATATCTTTCTGCCCCACTTTTGGCTGGTCCAATATTAAGAACCGGTCCCAGTTTCTCGACCGTTCCTCTCGCCCGTCCAAAGTACTCTCCCGCCGCTCTTGCCTCTTGTCTTCCAGCCTCAAAATCTCCTTTCTCTATTTTTTCTTTCGCGGTATTTAATTTCATTAGCCCCCCAATTGTTAATCCACCAACTACCAATACCGGCGAAAACACCATTAAAATCACTAGTGTTATTACTAAGCTCGTCCAAACCGTTTTGGCCGTTAGTAACCTTTTAACTGTTTTCCGCTTAACTAGCTCTTCCGCCGCCACGACCTTCTCTAAAACCTCCTGGGTCGATACTTTTGGTAACTCTGCCTCTTCCCCTTCCCCAAGTCTTGAAAACCGCCCTTCTTTTTCTTTTCCTAAAACCACCTGTCTTGCCATTGTCCCGGCTGAAAAAGCTGTCCGCAGTATCCTTTCCACTATTTCTGGCGTCTCAGGGTCCTTCTCAAATCCACTCTTTACCTCAATCGTTCCTAGCCTCTCCTCCGCTTCCATTCCCCTTCGTAGAAGCTTCCCTTTCTGTTCCCGGCTTAAAGGCTCATGAACTAAAATTACTTTCGCCTTTGCCCTCGCCGCCGACTCCACCGCCTCCCCAAACTGCCCCAAGCTCTCCTCTACTTCCGCCCTTTTTAGAAAGTAAAAGACATACCGAGGTCTCTCTAAAATTGGCAGTACCGCCCGACTTCCCACAATCCTTACTACCCGAATCCCTTTTTCTTCAAGACTTTTTTGAAGCTCCGCTCCTACCTCTTCTCCACCAAAGACCACTGCTACCGGACTGCGCTCATCGGTTTCCGTTAAAACCTTCGCCCCACTCATGCCTTAAATTGTATACCAAACCCGCTGCTTGCTCTTAACTATCAAGGGCTAGGTTCACTAATCGATCGGCTTCCGCATTTTCCGCCCGGGGAACATACCGGTAGACTATCTCCTCTACTCCTACTTCCCTTTCCCTTTCCCGCACCTTATTTAAAAGCTCCTTTAGCCTCGGTTCCTTCACCTTAAACTCTCCCATTAACTGGTTAACAACCAAATTCGAATCCAGTCGAAACTCCACCCGACTAAGCCTCCCCTTTACCTCTTTAAGATACCCGAGCGCTTCAATTACTCCCCAATATTCAGCCTCGTTGTTCGTCCCTATCCCAATCTTTTTCCCGCATTTTTCCCATAGATTTCCCGCCTCGTCGTAAACTACGTACCCCCACGCCGCCGGTCCTGGGTTCCCCCGTGCCCCTCCGTCGGTGTTTACAATCACTCTCATCGCCCCAAACCCTTTCTAAAAACCCTTCTTAAAACCATTTCCGGTACGGCTCTGAATGTCGCCAGTCGGGGAGTCACCCCAATAAACCGGTGTAGAAGTCCGACAGTTAGTACCGCTATCATCGCTTCCGTTAAAAACGTTACCCACGCTGCCGCTACAAAGGAGTACTGGGGGATAAGAATAAAGTTTAGTCCCAAATTCACTGTTAGAGCTGCCACCGCTATTCCTAAAGAATACCACTGTTTCCCTAAGGCAATCATCGTGTAGCCGTTTAAGTGGTTTAGGTACGAAACCACTAGTGAAATCGCTAGAATTCGAAGCGCTGTTACTGATCCGCCAAACTCTGGCCCTGCTACCACCATAATCCCGACTGGTGCTAAAACAAACGTTAGGATCGCTACCCCAATTCCCCCCAGAAGAAGAATTGCAAAGCTCTTTTCATAAATTTCTCTTAATTTCTGGTGCTCATTTTGAGCATATTTTGAAATCAATGGCAGAAGCGAGTTTGCAAAGTACGCTGCCCCAAGTATCAGTACTTCAAATATCCGGTAGGCCGCCCCATAAATCCCGACCGCTTCTTCCCCATGAAACTGCGACAATATTACCGTATCAAATCGGTTATAGATCGTAAATACGACCAGAATCGTCCCCATCGGTAACGCTTCTAACAACAGGTACTTTGTGTCCGGTCGAACTAGTGACAGCTTTACCGGTAGCAGACGGTATCCAAGAACTACCGCCACCATCGCCGCTACTAGGTGGCCAATTAGAAAAGCAATCATGATAGCAGTTAAGCTCGCCTGGTTATAAATCATCATTCCAATTAGCCCAATGGCTACTAAATTTGCCGCCACTTCGCTAAGAGCCCAATTTTCCATCTGTAACTTCGCGTGGAACACAATCTGGAAGGACGTCTTTAGTGACAGCGCTAGAAGGTACGCCGCCGCAATGCTTGTTAGCATCCTTACTTCCGAGGAGTAGGGGAGAAGATTAATTGTTACTACCGCCGCTACTGCCGCTACCACCGCTAACAAAAACCTAATTACAATCGTGTTTCCGACTATCGCCGCCGCATCTTTTGTTCGTCGACTGGCTTCCCGGACCGTGATTAAAGACAGCCCCCAATCCGCCACCGTTCCAAACATCGTCACAAATACAATAACGAAAGTGTATCTTCCAAACCCTTCTGGTCCGAGGTACCGGGTAAGAAGTATGGTTATTAAGACCCCGAGTGTCGTTGAGGCAAACTTCCCCCCAAACTGTGCCAGCGTGTTAGAAATTATCTTTCCTGTTTGGTCCACTAGCTAAGTATACCTGAGTGGCCCCAGGCAGCCCAAATGCTCCGCCTAAAACTAGGCTCGTCAGAAGAAGTCCTTGTTGTGTCGTTAAAAAGTAGTGATCAACTAGCCCAATCGAGGCTATAGCTATTACCATGTAGAGCCTAACCCAGTCTCTCTTCCAGACTCTTCGAATCGCTAGCGCTAACCCCCCAACCAGAAGCCCTCCGCCCACTATTCCAGTTTCTGCTAATGCTAATAAATAGATATTGTGTGTCGGTTGATGCGCTAGAGCGTAGTTTCGAACCACCACTCTATATCTTGGGCTCGTCCCCAATCCCGTCCCCAGAATTGGGGACTGTCGAAACTTCTCCAAGGCTACTGCCATTTGTTGCCGCCTCGCTACCACCGCTTCAGTAGTCAAAAAATCTCCCCCTCTTACCCAAAATCCTCCCATAATCCCCAGGGCTAGTAGGGGAGTCAGCCACTTCATCCGGGCTAAAAGTGTTATCCCGAGGATCCCGACTAGAATGGCTGCTCGTGACATTGACAGCCAGAGGGTTGCAAATCCTAGAGTCAGGACTATGGGAAGAAGTCTTTCAAGGTTATCATTTTTACCGCGTTTTTCCCGCAATATTAACGCCCCGAATCCTATACCAACTATTGCCACGAATCCTCCTAGAACATTCGGGTGGGGGAGCGTCCCATAGGGCCGAAGTATTAGCTGCCCTAAAACATTTGCGTTGGCTATTCCCACCGTTCCCGCCGAAAAATTCCGCTCTCCTAAGAAATACCACCAGCCGTTCACCGATTCCTGACCCAAAAACTGCCAGATCGAAAGAACCGCTTCGTAGAATACTCCTCCGAGCGCCCACCCCAAATTCTCTTTCACCAATTTCCAATTTGTGGCTACCCACCAGCCCAGAGCCCCAAACTCAACTATCTTTGCCCATTTGTAAGTTGACAGGGCAGGGGAGACAGAAAAAAAACTATTTGCTAGTCCAATTCCTCCTATCGCCAGTAGAACTATTGCCGCCTCCCGGCTTATTTGCACTCTGCCTTTTAGAACTTCTAGCCCTAAAATTGCTAAAACGAGTCCGTCCGTTAAAAAAAGGGTGGGGGAGAGGAAATCTACCCTAATGCCGCTTACATAGCTCCAATCCATCCAAAAATGTCGCCCCAGTTGGCTTGGCAGAAGAAGTAGTAGTCCCCTGAGCGCCCACTTTTGCCAAATCGAAGTTCTCATTTTCCTAACCCGAATCATACACT
>CAZKPQ010000042.1:0-7265 GCA_964554695.1 uncultured Gammaproteobacteria bacterium
GGCCGTAACGAGAACTACTGCGTAAAGTCCATCCGCAATTGCCGCCGAAAGAGCCAGTCCCCAAATGGGTAAGTGGAGGTGGAGAATAAACAGAATTGATAACACTACGTTTGTAACGATCGCTACTGACGCCAAGGTTACTGGTGTCTTGCTGTCGTGTAAGGCATAAAATGCCCGCGATAGTAAGATCCCAATTGCCTGAGCTGTTAGCCCAATCCCCAGAACGGCTAGTGTCCGTCCCGTTTCGACTGTCGACGGCCAATCAAAGTGTTGTGCTCCATAAACTAATCTGACAATTGGTATTCGAAGAACAATTAAGATCGCGGCTACCGGCAGAACTAAGAATAGAATCTGGTGTAGGCTTGTCAAAAGAGTTTTTTTGAAGGCCAGTAAATCATCTTCCCGGTTATATTCTTCCGCCAGTGTCGGTAACGCCGCTTGGGCAATCGTCGCTGCAAATATTCGAATCGGCGCCTGTTCTAACTGTTGGGCAAACGTAAAAATCGTGATTGCTCCTGTCGAAATAAGTGAGGAGATATTTAAATTCACGATGTAATTTACTTGGGCGACAATAAGCCCCAAGGTCCGGGGAATAATTAGTCTGCCGATATCTTTTACTCCCTGGTTTGAAAACTCAAAGATTATTCGGTAGGGGAACCTCAATTGTAAAAGTAACGGGATCTGAATCAAAAGAAACAGGCTTGCCCCCAGAACTGCCCCCCAGACAGCTGAATAAATTCCCAAAAATGGTGCTAAAACCACAATCCCAGCAATTATCCCCGCGTTATAAACGACCGGCGCCAGAGCTGGAATTAAAAATCGCTTGTGTGATTGAAGAATCCCCGTAATAAAATTACCTAAAATAAGCGGCAATGCTTGGCCAATAAGCATTATCTTTGTCATCGGCACGACGATATCAAGTTCCGCTTCCGATAGCCCCAGTGCCGTTAGATGGACCAGTTCCCGGGTAAAAACTAAGAAAATCACCGTCAGAACCGCAAAGACAACCAGGGAAACATTAAGAATTGTCGAAGCGATCCGGTTTGCTTCTTCTTCTTTGTTCCGCGCCAGATACGAGGTAAAAACTGGAATAAACGCCGTCGTTAGTGCCCCCATGACAATAATGTCAAAAATCGTACTCGGAAGCCTAAATGAAGCAAAGAAAAGCCCGATTGTCTCTTCGTCAAACCTCCCGGTCAAAAACCTATTTTTTGCTAATCCTAAAAACTGGGCCACCAGTACCGTAAACCCAATTACCGATGCCGCTGACAGAATGTTGGTCTGCCTTCGAAAAAGTAGGTCCGTCCCGTTTTTAAAGAGGTTCTTTACCATAAAGTTGCTTTCAAGCTCCAATTGTAGCTGATTTACGAAGTCCAGGGTATATGTTAGAATTCCCTATGTAGTCGGCCAAGCGCTTATTGGCCGCCTTTTTAAGCGATGCCAGTTATTAAATCCGCCATTAAAAAAGCCCTCCAGTCGGAGAAAAAGCGTCTCGAGAATCGGACCGTTCGCCGCACGGTTAAGGAAACTATCGATGATTTTCGCCAAAAACCGACTTCTGCCACCTTTTCTAAGCTTGCTTCCCTTTTGGACAAAGCGACTAAAACGAATGTCTTTCACCCAAATAAAGCCGCCCGTCTAAAAAGTCGTCTTTCTAAACTTGTCTCCTCTTCTAAGCCCGTTCCCTCAAAGGTCGCCCCTAAGGCTGCTCGTCCTTCCAAGAAAACCTCCCCTAAAAAATAGTTCCCCTGTCTCTCTTCGCCGCAGTAGCTGAAAACCACCCAGTCTTATTTTTGCCAAATTCCCGTAATCCCTGGGCCTGGGTAGAAGCACAACTAGCCCCCTAGGTATGTTATCCTGAGTGTGCCCAAAACCAATGCCCGATAAGAAAAAACCCACTCGCGATATTAATCTCCTGCCAGGCGATGATCTGGACAATCGACCCGGCGGTCAACTTTTAAAGTGGGCTCTCTCTTGGGGGAAAAAAATCGTCATCGTTACTGAACTTATCGTCGTTTCCGCTTTCCTGTCGCGCTTCTGGTTGGATACCCAAGTTGCTAATCTTTCTGACGATATCCAGCACAAAAAAGATATTCTTGAAGCCTCGGCCGAGTTTGAAAACGAATTTCGCTCCGTCTCCAACCGCTTGGCCGGCGTCCAAAAAATTACCGACACCCCCTCGGTCACCAAAATCTTAACCGAAACCGAGAAACTTCTCCCACCTGGGATTACTATCTCCCGGATTACTGTTACCGGTAACGAATTGGGTTTTAGTGGCAATGGCGATGACGCCACCCTCCGCCTTCTTGTCGATAACTTTAAGTCTTCCCCTCTTTTTAAAGACATTGTTTTTGAAAAAGTTACCACCGAAAACATCACTCCCGATATTAATTTTTCGCTAATAAGTAAATATCAAGACTAATGAATTCTCTTAAAGTCTCCCCCGATTTCTATAAACGCTTCCATCGTTACTACACTTATATCGAGCCAGTCATAAAAGATCCGGTCGTCAAGGGCTATTTCACACTCATCGCCTCGATCTTTCTCATCACCTTTTTTATCTTTTTTGCCCTTTCTCCCACCGCCACTACCATCGTCGGTCTCTTTAGACGGATCGACGATCAAAAAAAGACTATTGCTGCTATGGATACCAAAATTGCCAATCTCATCATTGCTCAAGAAAACTACGGCCAGATGGAAGAAAAATTACCCGTGCTTCTTAAGGCTATCCCCGATATTCCTACGCCGGAAACTATCCTCGCCGCTATTAATTCCGAGGCGGCTAATGCCGGCGTTGTTCTTAAATCAATCGAATTCTCCGAGATTGAATTTGTCCCTACCACGGGCCCCAAGCCTCTAACTCCTTCGGACGCCAAGCTTACCCCCCAAGTTAGTCTAGGCATTCCCACGGCCAAGTTTTCTCTTTCGGCAGCTGGCCCCGATGACAGCGTCCGAAGTTTCATCAGTCGTTTAGAGAATAATTCACGGATCCTTCGGATTACTGTCCTTGTCAAAAGTCGAAGTGATCAAACCGGTCAAACAGTTGACATTGCCGGCGTTGGCTATTATCAATGATCATATCTTAAATGAAAGAACGTACCTGGCTCCATATCGCCATTCTTACCCTTATCACCTCTCTTATCTGGGTCAGTGTTTCCATTCACAGTACTCTTCGAAAAACTACTGTTCCCCCGGACGTCGAGAAGGTTATCGCCCCTCTGGACCCAACTATCGACTTTGAACTTCTTAACTCTCTTTCTGAAAGGGGACAATCATGACCTTTTTCCCAAAAACTCGAAAAATTCCCACTCTTATTGGTCTTCTGTTAGTTCTTGTTCTTACCGCCGTCGTCGGTCTTAGTACCTCCGCCGTCAAAGAAATTCAAAAACTCTTTACTTCGGCCGATTCCGGTATCCTTCCCACTTCGGTGGGCGTCGCTAATATTACCGACACCAGTTTTACAGTTTACTGGCTCACCGAAAAACCCGTCGGTGGCGCTGTCTTTTATGGTCTTACTCCGGAACTTGGCCTTGGTGTCGCTGTCGATGAGCGCTCCCAAGGTGGTCAAACCGAAAAGTATCAAACCCACTTTGTTCGCGTTACCAATCTCAAGCCTACAACCGACTACTATTTTAAAATCTCCTCTGGTCCTTCGGTCACTGGCGACCCTGAGGCGTCGGGTGCTCCTTATACTGTTTCTACCGGCCCCACTCTTGGGGACACTCCCGCCATCGAGCCGATCTATGGCCGCCTTCAAGATCTTCCGCCAAACTTTTCTGGTATTGCTCTCTGGGAGGCCGACGGCGCCGCTCGCCTTGCCTCTCTGGTCAAAAGTTCCGGTGACTATGTTGTTCCCCTAGCCGCCGCCCGAACAATTGACCTCACTGCCTTCTGGACTGAAAAATCCGGTTTCCCTGAAACAATTACCATCCTTTCTCCCGCTACCGATCCGACCCAAATTAACTGTGAGCTTGGTCGAGATCGTCCCCTCCCTAACGTTCGTCTCGGCGAAACTATTAATTGTCGCCGCTCATCTTCCCCCTCTCCCGCCTCCTCGCCTTCCGCCCGCTTCCGTCCCCCTCAGGCCACTACCATTTCCTTGGGAGAAGTTAATATTGTTGAGGGCGAGACTATTCCGACTCCGCTTCCAATAATCCGCGGTAACGCTACTCCTGATGTCATTATTCGAATCCAAATCGACGGGAAGACTCCTTACTCAGGTACCGTTCGCGCTGATTCCGCTGGCGATTGGTCGTGGACCCCGCCAGCTAACCTTTCTCCCGGCCCAGCTCGACTAACTGTTAGTTTCACTAATGCCTCTGGCTCGAAAGTGGAAATTGTTCGAAATTTCATCGTTCCCGGATCTGACCCCATCCTCGGTATCTCTACCGGAACTCCTTCTGGGTCTCTCCATAAATCCTGTGTTAACAATGCCTGCGTTGAAGTCGAAGGCGACGGCGAAGACTCTTGTATTCTTGATAGCGACTGTCAGCCTGCACCCCCACCGGCTCCGCCGCCCACCCCTCCTCCAGCTCCTCCCCCAACTCCCACTCCTCCACCACCGGTTACTGGTACGGTCGAAAATGGCCTTCTTCTCTTGACGGGAGGCTTAATTTTCCTTACGCTTGGACTGGGCATCTTTTTTGAAAGAAAGAAAAGCTAATGGATAATCATCCTCCTAAAGACGACCCCAAGAATACCTCTGACAGTCCCGGTCCCCGGGTTATTGATCTTTCCCGTCGCCCTTCCGGTCAAAAGGACTTTTTCCACAAGAAGGCTTTTTTGGGAGGCCTGATCGCCGTTATTCTTCTTGGAGTTGTCGGGTTAGCACTGGGTTTTTACTACATCCGCCAGCGTATTACTGTTCCTCCTCAGGCTTCTGAGGCCGAACTCGAGGCTCTCGAGGAGGCCGACGCTGGCAGTGGTTTCGTCGATCCCCAACAACCTCTTTCCGAAGAAGAAGGCGATATTGGAGAGTGCACTAATGATAAAAAGATCAAGCAAGGGATTAAAATCAATATCCCATCTGAAGTCACCCTCGATCTTTCCAAGGGTAATACCCACGTTGTTGACGTGGTTTACGTCAACCGCTATGAAAAGAAACTCCACGAGGTTATCTCTAAACCCCTCCTAACTAGTAGTGACAGCGGCAAACTTCCACCACCCGACAAACAGTTTATTGAATCAATCGCCATCGAACCTCCAACAGTTGCGAAAATTCCCAAGAAAGAGGATGGTGACAAAAAAAACCGCGCCAAACTCAAATATACCCTTACCCTCAAGCCTAATACTCCCTCAGGTTCGACTACTCAATTTAAGATTTGGACTCATGGCTGGGTCTACGAACGAAACAAAAAAGGCGTTCGTAAGAAGAAGTTCTGCGTCACTGGCGATAAAACTATCACCGTCAAGTTCACTCGACCTGCGCAGCAGGCTGTTTGCACCAGTCTTACTCTCGATAAAACCACCGGCCCCAAGCCCCTAACTGTCAATGCTACTCTAGTCGGTAACGTTACCGGCGGTGATGGTACCGGTACCATTGCCAAATATCACTTCAACTGGGGTGACGGTCAAACTAGTGGTGATCAAACCCAAGCGTCCCTTTCCCATACTTATTCCGTCGTCGGTTCTTATACCATTGTCGGGACGGTTATTGACAACCTTGGTACCCGGGCAACCACCAACGAATGTCAAAAACTCCTCACCGTTACCGAGCCTCCCTCCTATAAATATGGTGTTTGCGAGGGTGAGGCTTGTGTTCAAAAGGATTGTCCCATCCCGGGGGTAAATTGTAACGAACAGTCCGAATGTCAGGTGGCCTCAGATTGTAAGATTTATCAAAAGAAGATTTGCGAGGACAGTGCTTGTAAGGTTAAAAACTGTCCCAATCGGGGAGTTAATTGTAATAACGAAAGTAACTGTTCCAGTAACGCCGATTGTGCCCCGCCGAAAATCTATCGACATAAGGTCTGTCTGAATAGTGCCTGTAAGGAAGTCGAGTGCTCGCCCAATACTTCTCCCTGTAGTGACGAGTGTTCCAGTGACTCAGCTTGTCGCCGGACAGTCGTCCCACCACCACCGGCTCCACCTCCCCCAGCTCCAACCCCACCCCCTCCGGCTACCTACCAGCATAAGGTTTGTCAAAACAATGCCTGTGTCTCAGTTCTTTGTTCGCCTAGTACTTCGCCTTGTGCTAACGAGTGTGCCAGTAATACTGATTGCCAAGCCGTTGTTGTCCCCCCTCCTTCAACCCCGACTCATAAGGAGTGTCGTAACAACGCCTGTGTCGCTGTTCCTGGGGCTGGTTCTGACCAATGTACTTCTGTCGTTTCCTGTCGTCCGGCGTCCACTACGCCTCCCATCCCTCCATCCGGCAATGCCGTTCTTACTATTGGCGGAATTCTTCTTGGAGTCGGCGCTCTTATCGCCGGTCTTATCTTAGCTTTTTAAAGCCAGACCATAAATTAGATAGGACGCTTTTTTCTCTGCTCGTTCTGGAAATTGAGACATTGGCCTAAGTGCCCCAATTGTGCCATCTCCCTCCGTACTTCAATTTGAGCTATTTCCAGAAGTTCGGGAACAACGAGAAGAGCCGCTATTTGCAGTGCATCGTCGAGATGCTCGTCCGTCAGCGCAGTCTCGTAGTTTTCTGGTAAATCTTCTAATAACATTCCCCTAATCCTATTTAAGACCCTTCGATATGCCTCTTTCATGTGTGGGTAAAGAGGGCAATTCTTTGGGCACTCTTCGTCAAAAAAATATGGCACGCATGGCGTCTCCGGAGCTGTCTTGGTCATCCCCGGTATTATAAACAATCAGACTGCGCTAAAATCAACATATGGACACCTCTTCGGTAATTGATCCCGAAGCGAAGAGATTTATCCAGCAGTTTTTATTAGATCGGGAAATTAATCGTGAATATTATGAAAGGGTCCCCGAGGAAAAGTTTGACTACCGGATGGTTAGCACTAGGAAACGAAAGTCAGATTCTCCCAGAGAAAGCTTAGGTCACCAAATTGGCGTTCAAAACGACTATATAAATGGCGTTCTGACTGGGACTTTGACTTTCAGGTCCGGCGACAACAAGGACCTAAAAAAATTAACCAAGGCTGATCTTCTTCAACAACTTCAAGACGCCGATCGAAAGTTGATAGAACTACCGGGTGATCCTCAAATTGGAGACAAGAAAGTAAAGGTTCCCTGGAGTGAAGTCCCCATACCGGCTATTGCTTCCCTTTGGGCATTGGATTCGCACGAAATATTGC
>CAZKPQ010000043.1:0-7244 GCA_964554695.1 uncultured Gammaproteobacteria bacterium
TTTCAGGTGGTCGGTACTTTACGATATTGGTAATATAGACTTCATTTTCCACGATTCCGTTTTCTGCTAGTGTTTTCCGAAGGAGTTTTCCGGCCTGTCCCACAAATGGCCGCCTCTGTAGGTTCTCATTGAACCCTGGAGCCTCACCCACGAACACTACTTCGGCATCAGGGTTTCCTTCACCCGGAACTGGGTTTACATCCAATCCCTTAAGTGGTCCGCCCTCAGTTTCTTCAATCTCTTTCGCAATTTTCTCAAGGGCTTGTTGCTTTTGATTCTTTTGCATCTCTTCTTAACTTGGCAGGAACTGGGAGAGATTAGCTTCCGAAATCTCAATTTCCGAAGCGTTTCCGCTAACAATCTCTTTTGCAGCTTTTCTTACCATATTATTAATCGTTCTTTCAAGCGTCCGAATCCCGCCGTCAAATCCGAGTGGCCGAACAACTTTAGGCCAGATATCGTCATTTATTCGAATCGCCTTTTCTGGTAGTCCCGACTCTCGCATTACCTTTGGCAGCACATATTCTCTCCCAATCTTTATCTTTTCTTCATCCGAATAAGACGGCATCATCATTGGCTCTAACCGGTCTAAAACCGCTGTACTAATGTGAGTCGTGTTATTAGCGGTGGCAATAAACAGTACTTCCGAAAGATCAAACGGATAATCAATAAAATGATCTGTGTACCGACTGTTTTGTTCCGGGTCCAGAAGTTCAACTAAGACTCCCATAATTGTCGCTCTAGCTTGTTCATCAACCCGGTCAATTTCATCAAGAAGAATTACCGGGTTTCTCGTTCCTGCTCGCCTCAGCGCTTTAATAATTGCCCCCGGCTCCGCATCCGCATAGGCTCTAGACTGCCCGCGAAGATATAAGGCGTCTCCAATCCCTCCAAAAGGAATCCGCTCAAATTTCCGATTCATCGCCTCGGCAATCGAGTAGGCGAGTGTTGTTTTACCGGTTCCTACCAATCCAACTAGGGCAATAATTGGCGCTCGGTTAAACTTTCTAACTTCTCCGGCATTCCCAACCTTAGCTGTTAATTTTAGTACTGCCAAGTACTCTAATATCTTGTCCTTAACTGCCCGCAGCCCATAGTGGTTTTTGTTTAATATACTATCGGCGGCGTGTAGATCTAAACTGTCTTCCGACCTCTTATCCCAAGGCAAACCACAGATCCAATCAATATACCGACTTAAGTTGTCAAACTCCGTTGCGTAGTTGCCACCTAGTTTGGCAATTCTGTCTAATCTAGCCAGCATTCCTTGCGCCTTCTCTAGAAGCGGGGGAGGCAAGCTAGTTTGGTTAAGCTTTTCCTGAAGAGAGGTAATCTCACTAAATTGGGCAGTATCCATAAATGAAGCTAATTGCTATCTAAGCTTTTTACTCGGTAGTGATAAATAGTTATTACTCCGTCTCTGGCAAACTCCTCGCCGTGTTCTCGCTTAGCGTATTCCACTGCTTCCTCAATTGTGTTAAATCCGCAAGCTTTAATTTCTGCTTCCGGCATATACTCAGGCCTTGCCGATACAATCCGAAGAATCTCCGCTGTTCCAATCCTTTTTTTCTCGCCGTCCAAGATTGGCACCTCGCCGTGATAATTTGTCCGCTGCCCACCCTTAAGTGAGGCCGCTTCTTCGCCCACCTCCGGAACTCGTTCATTTTTTGGTGGAAGATTATAAATACGTAGTCCGTAGTTCATCTCTACCGGGTAATCTCCACCCGGGCCTAACTGCCCATAAGGAGCCTGAGTCGTTGCTGACATAAAAGTAATATAGTCCAAATGGGTCTTAGTTGAAAGGGGAGTTAAAATTAGTATCGATCTCGTCTTCCGCCGGTATTTCTGCCACCTCGCCTGTCACCAAAGCCCCCGCGTCCTCTTCCCCCAAACCCGCCCCGCCTAAATCCACCTGGGCGACTATCTCTATCTCCGCCAAATCTAGAACTTGGAAATTCTCTTCGCTCCATTCCCGGTGCTTCTGCTCCTACTTCTTTTGGCCCCCAGTACATGGCTAAGTTAATTCTTCCCATCTCGTCTATTTCAACAACTTTAACCTTTACTTTCTGGCCAATTGATACAATCTCTTCCGGATTATTCACGAATCCGGCGCTCATCTTCGAGACATGTACCATGCCTTCCTTACCCGGTAGGATTTCTACGAATGCTCCAAACGGTAAAATCCTCTTAACCTCACCCTCAAACTCTTCGCCTACTTGGACCTCTCGGATCATCCCTTCAATCCAAGCCTTTGCTCGGTCAACTGCCTCATCCGAGGTCGACGAAATTGTTACCGTTCCGTCGTCTTCTATGTCGACTTGAGCTGTGGTCGTAGCAATAATATTTTTAATATTTCGTCCGCCCGGTCCAATAATTTCTCCGATCTTATCAACCGGAACCTTAATGGTGGCTACCTTAGGAGCGTACTGGCTAACTTTCTTTCGGCTCTCCGGTAATACTCCGAGCATCTTTTCCAAAATCTCCAGTCTTCCAGTTCTTGCCTCTTCGATAATCTCCTCGATCATCTTTAAGGTTAGTCCTCGGAAGTTATCGCCAAGCTTAATATCTAACTGGATTGCTGTAATACCGCTTGTCGTTCCCGCTACCTTGAAATCCATGTTTCCGTAAAAATCTTCTTCCCCTCGAAGGTCCGTCAAAATGACATAGTCTTTAGCACTCTCTGCCACAAGTCCCATCGCCACTCCAGAAACTGGTGCCATAATCGGTACTCCGGCGTCCATTAGGGCCAAGGTCGATCCACAGGTCGATCCCATTGATGTCGACCCATTCTGGGAAAGAACCTCCGATACCACTCGGATGGTGTAAGGAAATACCGCTTCTCCCGGAATAACCGCTGCCAAGGCTCGTTCCGCTAAGGCTCCGTGACCCACTTCTCGTCTTCCTGGTCCGCCCGAGACTCTTCCCAGTTCTCCCGTCGAGTAGGGGGCTGCATTATAGTGGTGAATATATCTCTTCTCTTCCATTCCCTCTGGAGTTTCAATCCATTGCTCCAAAGAAGGACTGGCCAGCGTGACTACCGATAGCACTTGCGTTAATCCCCGCTGGAAGATAGCCGACCCATGAGTTCGTGGCAATAGTCCTACTTCAACGTTAATCGGTCGGATCTCATTATATTTTCGGCCGTCAATTCGCTTCTTCTTCTCAAGGGTGTACTTGCGAACAATTTTTTTGATTAAACTGTCAACAATTGCCGGAATCTGATTCTTATCCGGGTTTTCTGCATATTTCTCAGTGATTGCCTTTTTCAGTTCGTCAATCCTATCGCCCTTGGTTTTCCCACCGGGATCTGAAAAAACAATTAATTCCTCTAACTCTTTGTTATATTGTTTATCTATCTCGGCTGCCAATTCGGAATTTACTTTCACCGGTTCATAGGGGTACTTGTCTTGCCCAATTTCCTTTTGAATCTTCTCCATTCCCTCGATTATCTTTAGGTTCTCTTCGTGCGCAATTTCAATCGCGGCTACTACCTTGTCTTCTACTAATTGTTTTGCTCCGGCCTCAAGCATAATTACACCCTCTTTGTTAGAGGAAACGACAATATCGAGGTCCGAAAACTCCATTTCTGAAATGAGGGGATCAATAATATGTCCCTCTTCCGGAGTTGTTAGGTGACCCACTCGGGAAGCAGCTATCGGTCCCTTCCAGGGGACATTGGAAATCGCTAGCGCCAGTGAGACTGCATTTAAGGCTACTAGATCATGGTCGTTCTCGCCGTCCACAGACAAAAGCGTCACAATTACTTGTACTTCGTTAGCAAGATCCTTTGGGAAAAGCGGTCGGATCGATCGGTCAATTAGTCTTCCGGTTAAGATGGCCTCATCCGTTCCTCGACCCTCTCGTTTTACCCATCGTGATCCTTTAATAATTCCGCCGGCGTACAACCTTTCGATAAAATCTACGGTTAGCGGCACTCCTCCGTCTTGCATCGGTTTAACCGCTCCGAGCATTACCGTTACTAAAACCGCAGTGTCCCCGTATCTGGCAATAACCGAGGTATTGGCCTGAGGTGCTACTTTATTAATTTGAAACGATAACGGTTTTCCCGCTATGTCTATCTCGACAGTTCTTTTGTCTTTCATAACCAAACGTTCAAACTTTTACCGAAACTGTTTTCGAAGAAATTCGAGGCGACTGCTTCGGTCTTCTTGTCTTACTTTCTTTAACGTTCTTTCTAACTTTCTACTTTGATAGTCCCAAGGAAGCGACAATTGTTTGATATCTGTTCGCTGCTTTCTTCGCCAGGTAGTTTAACAGACGACGCCTCTTGGAAACAATAGTCAAAAGACCTCGTCTCGAATGAACGTCATGCGGATGTATCTTTAAGTGACCAGTTAGTTTGCTGATTCGCTCCGACAGAAGTGCCACCTGAACCTCAGGCGACCCCGTGTCGTTTTTGTTTTGGGCAAACTTATCAATGATTTTTTTCTTGTCGTCTGATGCTAATGCCATGTGTAGATTATCGCAGAAACCTCAATAACTGTCTACCTACTACTCGTTTAAGCTCTCAGGTGGGGGTCTATGCCAGAAACTATTTGCTGTCGCCATTTGGCATAATACTGATCAGCTTCCTCGTGTGCCCGTCTTTCGGCTCCCCCCTGCGTTCGGGCTCTGAAACTTACGCGATAGGTTAGACCGCCATAACCCCTCTCGAACATTGATACGTCATACTCATTTCCAAAAAATAGGCCAAGCAGACCTCCCGGTCCACGTTTCGTCAGGTCTATCCGGGTAACGGTTCTGTGTTTGGAGCCCTCAGTTTCAGTTCGTACGTCCTCAATTTCCATATCAACTTAGACAACCGAAGTTCCTCGGTACGCCTTGGGTTGTGTCCATTCCGAGGGTACATTCCCATTATTATTTGCTGGGGCTCCAGGGGCTGCTGGCGCGGGTGTGTTTACCGGGGGCTGGCTTGGATTAATCGTTGATGCTCGATGGCCACCGGCTGGTTTAGCTCCTGCTCGAAGACAAATTGCCGCTGCCTCAAATGTTGCGGCTGCTACCTTTTCGGACTGGAAGTTCCGGGTCGCATCGGCAATTCCAAGGTACAGATTGTTAGCAATATCCGCATCAATATTGGCGTTAATCGCCCGTAAAAAGAAGGTTACAATCTCCGAAAGTGAGGCTGCATCAGGCTCAACTAAATTGAATTTCCCATAATCTTTATTTGGATCATGGTTATCAATATTAATAATCGGTGTCGCTGAGAAAAGATTGGCGTCATAGAGACTCCCTACTTGGGTTGGCTCGAGAATCTCGACAGTAATAATTAGATCAGCTCTGGCGCCTGTAAATGAGAAAGAGAAATTCTTTGGATCGGGCGTATATCCCGGTCGAACGGTAATATTGAGCTTGAAGCTATCTCCGCCTGGCTGCCCTCCGGCTACTCCTGGATCGTCAAAGTAGTTAATCTTCTCAAAATCACCGATCGTGTACGGCTTATAAGTGATAAGCAGATTCTGTCCACCCGTTAGGCTAGTTTTTACCTGGTCAATTCCCACTAGATTGGCTACTTCGACTAACGGCTGCGACTCCATCGCGACCGTTACATTCTTTCCCATCTTGGATAAAGCCAGGTAAATGGCGAGAGCCGACGCCATCGTATCAACTGAGGGGTCTTTGTGGGTCAGTACCAAAACATTGGAAGCGCTTGTGACTAGTGCCTGAATCTGTTCTAAATCTTGCTGTGTCATCTTCGTTTGGCCTAAAGTTAGCTACGAAGCTAATCTCTTAGGCTATCCTATAGGAAATTATACCATCTCCTGTGCGAAAGTCAACTTGAGGCTCAAAAAGAAGCCCACACTCCTTGCCCTTCTCGGCTTTATTGCCTTCTTCTTTTCCAATTCGAAGGCTTTTGATCTTACTTTCTCCAATTACCGCTTCACCGTTCTCCGCGCTCGGGTCGTGCCTAGTAACCCTCACCTTATCTCCCTTAGCGATCCGGCCGTCCATTACTTTCACTCCGGCAATTCTTAGTTTGTCGAACGGAAACTCGGCTAGAACCTGCCCTACCCCGAGTACTTCTTCACTTTCAAACGCCTCCATTGCTCCCGCGGCCGCGTCTCGCACTTCGTCTAAAAGCTCATAAATAATTTTATACGTCCGAATAATCACCTTTTCCGAGTCAGCCAATTGGGTAGCTGAGCTTGAGGCTTTGGTTCCAAAGCCCAGGATTATCGCTCCCGTAGTCTTGGCCATAAATATATCTTCTTCGTTAATCTCGCCCGTTTCTTTTCGCAGTAACTCCACATTTTCCGGCAGACTATTTGTGACCGCTTCAAGCGATCCGACTGTGTCTGTCCGCAAGATTACTTTTAGCCGTTGTTCCGGTAGGGGAGTTGTTCCTGTAGCGGGGGCTTCCGACGCTCTTTCCTCTTTACCTTCTTTTTTCGACCTTATTTTCGCCCCCACAGCCGGAACTGTCCTTGCCCCTAAAATCTCGACCGGGGTCCCCGGTAGTGCTTCTTTTATCTGCTGTCCTTGGTAATCGGTCAAGGCCCGGACTTTCACTTCTTGGTCTCCGACAAAGACCGTCTCTCCGGTTCGAAGAGTCCCGTTTTTGACTACCGCCGTGGCTACTGGCCCCCGGCTTTTATCAAGCTTTGATTCAATAACCACCCCAGTTATTTCAGCTTCGGGATCCCCACTAATTTCATTTACCTCCGCTAAAAGATCCACTAATTCTAAAAGTTCCTTTATTCCTTCTCCTTTAAGTGCCGAAACCTTGGTGTAAGGCACATCCCCGCCATAGTTTTCTAAAGCTACCTCGTGTCGCCCCAGATCACTAATAACTTTGTCGACATTTGCTTCCGCTAGGTCTACTTTATTAATCGCTACGATAAACGGTATCTTTGCTTCCTTAATAATCTTTATTGATTCAATCGTTTGCGGCATTACCGAGTCATTTGCCGCCACTACTAAAATCGCAATATCCGCCGCCCCAGCTCCCTGGGAACGCATCTTAGTAAAAGCCTCGTGCCCCGGAGTATCAATAAACGTTAGCTTCTTACCCTCTACCTCTACTTGATAGGCTCCAATCCTTTGGGTAATTCCCCCGTATTCCCGAGCGGCGACATTGGTTTTTCGAATTGCGTCAAGAAGCGTTGTTTTTCCGTGGTCAACATGACCCATTACCACCACTACTGGCGGTCGAGGAATGCTCTTACTAGTCGTCTTTGTCTCAGCCATTTATTAAAACTAGCTATTCCCCAACGCTGCTTTCCCAT
>CAZKPQ010000044.1:0-7119 GCA_964554695.1 uncultured Gammaproteobacteria bacterium
CACCGAAGGTAGACAGAACTCGAGCGTGCTCGGTTAGATAAAGAGCCCAGCCCTTGGAGAACTCCCGATTCATGGTAGAAAAGGCTGGCCAGTAGAGGTACTTTTGGCCGTAGCCGTAGATAATGACACCGAGAAGAACTAAGAAGAAGACTAAAACGTAAATTTTAGCGGTTTTGAGAGATTTTATGGAGCCAAAGAGAATAAAGAAAAGAGAGAAATATTCAATCCGTCTAGCCCAGTGGAGAAGGGTTTTACCCGCATGGATCGCCTCCTGGGGAACGGTATTAATTACAAAGATGGAAACAATTACCGAAAGAAGGCCGGCGAGAAGATAAAGAAGAAGCCCGATACTGATTGGCGTTAAGGCGAAAGTAACTTTCCGACGGACTAGCTGAATGAGAAATATGAGTATGGTGAAGGAGATGAGGAAATCTTCGGCCCGGACTCGGACAATGTAGCCTGGCAAGGCATCAAATAGGGGAAGCTTGGGATAAAGAGGAATAAAGATAAGCAGAAGGCCGGCCAGAAGACCAATAATATTGTTATCTACCCAGGAAAGAATTTTTGACATATTAATCGATTAAGTCTAGCGCTTTTAATCTTGGAAGAACATCGTGTTTGAAGATTGAGCCAATTTCAACTGAGTCACTCGTTTGCGAATTGACCCAGAACAACTCCTCTATTTCATTCCCAGGAACGGGGGGAGTTGTCCAGTTTTTTACGAGAAAGACGTCCATTTGGATTTTTTTCTTTTCCTCACCAGCGGCCTTAGCATAAAAAGTGCCGAATATCTCTAAATCTGAGGGGGAGACTTTGAGTTGAAATTCCTCCTCCAGCTCTCGAATAAGAGAATCCTTGGGGGATTCAGCGCCCTTTAGACTACCGCCGGGGGCTTTAAAATGGGTTTCACCCTTTTCCCGAGCAATCAAGAGTTTCCGGTCTTTAAGGAGAATGGCTCCGGCTTTATGAATATCTACGGTCATAGTTTACTGAAAAAGACGAGCTCGGCCGAGTCGATATTCGGGATTTTTATTCTTGCGTTCACTTATCTTAACGGCAGGGACGCCGCCAACAATAGCAAAATCGTCAACACTTTTAGTAACGACAGCTCCAGCAGCCACGACAGCTCCTTTGCCAATGACAACGCCGGGCAATATGGTCACTCGGGGACCAATAAAAACATAGTCCCCTATCTCGACGGGGGAGTGTGAAGCACGGAAGTCAGGGGCGTTGAGGTCGTGCTCAGAATTATAAATTAGAACCTGGGAGGCAATGTCAACGTGACTGCCGATTTTTATCTGGTCCCGGCCATCGAGGAAAGCATGGTCGCCAATAATGGTGTCAACACCAATAGTTATTCTTTTAGGATCATAAAACCTGGCCCACATATGGAAGGTACTCCCCTGCCCCATTTTTAGGCCGGCCATTTTGTAAACGAAGTTTCGAACTGAGTGGAGGGGAATATTGCCAACAATGGTCAGAAAATACAACTCAAGATCAAGAAGATAATTAGCAAAGCGATTTCTAATCTTCGGGAGAGCCTCGGAAAAAGTGAGACTTTGACCGTATTTGTCTTTAAACATGTGCCAGTTCGGATAGAACCTTGAGCGTACGCTTGGCGGTATCAGTCCAATTATAGCGTTTTACCCAAGTTAACCCAAGATCAATACGCTTTGACCGCTCAGCCGGGGTGAGGGAAACCAGCTTCTTTAGGGCGTCCCTAATGGAAGACGTATCTAAGGGATCGTTAATATAGATGGGAGCTTGACCACAGACCTCGGGAAAGCAGCTGGTTTTGGGAACAACAACGGGAATACCAAGGGCCATAGCCTCAACGGCGGGGATACCGAAGCCTTCGTAGATACTCGGGTAAACAAAGCCGGTGGAGCCAGCTAGTAAATAGACGACTTCACTATCGGGAACAAAACCGGTGAAGATTACTCGGTCCTTTAGGTTGTGCTTGGCTACGGCATTAAAAACGGCATCATACAGCCAGCCCCCCCGGCCCTCGTTTATCATGCCGACGACCACCAGTTTTAGATCACGGGTGGAAAGTCCGGCGAAGGCCTCAATCAAACGAACGAGGTTTTTTCGGGGCTGGAGAGTCCCCAGAAAAGTAATGTAAGGCGAGGAGACATGGTACTTTTTTTGAACGGCGGCGATTTTTAACTTCTCTTTTGTTAAACCGGTATGAAAGTGCAAAGCGTCAAAACCGGGGTAGGTGACGACAACCTTATCATCTGGTAAATGATAATAGTGAAGGATCTCTTTTTTACTGAAATTTGAGATGGTGATGATTTTAGATGCTTGGAGAACGGAAGCCTTGGTCCAGTACTTAAGCTGGTAATAGTCCTTTTTCTTAAAGTATTCCGGGAATCTCTCAAAGGACATTTCCATTATAGAAACCACTGATGGCAAGGGCATAAGAACGGGTGTGTAGTGAGTGGGGGTAAAGAAAATGTTGGGGGCAGCACCGATAAGCTTCTCTTTGAGAAGTCTTGACTGGAGGCCGGTAAGAGTCCAGAGCTTTGAGGGGCCAAAGACTTTATAGGAAACACGCTCTGAGGGAGGCGGGAAATCGGGCAGAGGTGGACGGCTGAGATAAATTTGAAAGCGAGTATCGGGAACGGGTAATTTTGTTAAATGGTTAATTAACTCGAAAGCATACCGGCCGACACCGACTCGATAGTTTGCATTCGCCTCATTACCATTGATACCGAAAGTTATCATGTTAAAGCTTAATTGGTTCGTTTTAGCAGGAAAAGGTTGCCGCGGTACTCTTTGATTATAGAGTAGTCACGCTTTACAAGGGAAACCACGGACTCGGGTTGGTAGGCACCAAGCCCTTGGACGGGTTTTTCGAGGTAGGGCTTAAAGATAATAATCTCTGGTGAGGCAGAAACAAAAGAGGCGGTAAAACCGGCAGAGTCATAGGCTAGTTGCCAAGGGAGCTGGTCATACCAGGGCCTAGTAGCAGGAAGCTTACCGGTTAGGAAATAAAGCTGGTCGGGACCGTTCATGACAAAAAAAGAGTGGAACGGATAGTTTTCTCTTAGGTCTTTTGCAACAAGTTGAATTTCTGGCTCAAGAAAACGGTCGCCTAACTGATAGGTTTTAAGAAGGACAGGGGAAACGACTAAAACAGCAAGAAGTAAAAATGTGGGGCGCCTGGTAGCAATGAGAAAAACGAAGATGGTAAGAGCTGGAATAAGGTGAAAGTAGTCAAACCTGGGAAAAGCAAACAGTAGGGCACCAAGAAGAAACGATAATTCGATAAGGGAGAGCTTCTTTTTTAAAAGGCTCAGGCCCAAGATGAGGGCAAGTGCTATAACTACGGCAGTTTGGCGAAAAGTGGGCCAAAGAATATCGGGTGAGAGATTTCCCGATTCGCCTTTAAAAAACGGCAGGAGGAAAACAAACTTAATGCTCCATTTGTAAAACGATGGGATTAGGTCGTTTAGCGAGAGGAAAGCAAAAAGACCCAAAAGGATGAGGGCGACGGGAGTAAGGAAAGTAAAAAGCGACTTTAGGAATAGTTGCCAATTGGTTTTCTTGGCAAAAACAAGAAAAAGAGTTGAGATTGGTAACAAAAGATAGGCGGCGGTCTGCTTTGTGAGAAAAGCAAGACCAAAGAGAAAACCGAGAACGGTAAAGGGAAGAGATCGTCTCGAAGCGGCAGAGTTAGTGGCTATAAAAAACATGAGGAGAATAAGTGGTGAAAGAACAATATCAAACCAGACGGAATTGCCCTGAAAGGCAAGAAAGATAATGGTAAAGCTTATCCCGGCAAAAAGACTACTCTGACGACTTTTGGTCCGCTGCCAGACTAGGGAGGTAAGAAGAAAGGTAGTAAGAAGACCAATGAGAGTGCCAAAAAGATGAAGAGAGGAAGTAGTTTCGCCGAAAATTGTATAGAAGAAGGCAAGAAGGTAGGGCAAAAGGGGGGTATAAACCATACTAATGTCTTGGTATGGAAGCCAGCCGTGGTTTAGAAAAAGGGGGTAATTTAGCATCTCGGGCCAGTAGACGAAGGGGAAAGCCAGGCTTAAAGCAAGATGAATAATCGGGGGAATTAATAGGAAAAGGCGTTTCATAAGATTTAAAATTGACCGATTGGACCGGTATTTTTAAGGATGATCCAATGGGTTTGACGAAGAAAGGCCAAGCCGTTGACGGTTAGAAGAAAGAAGAGGGCAAAAAAGATAAGCCAGGTGACTTTGGAACGGAAAACTTCTCCAACAATTAACGCTGGCCCAAGCAGGGCGATTGTTAAATAGTAAGAAGAGAGATGGTTTGGAAGAAAGTAAAAAGGAAGGGCGCCCAAGAGAAACCAAAGAAAGCCTAGAAGAAAGACTCTCAGGCGGCGGGCGGAAAGATTAAGAGGAGAGACTAGTGCCCAGACAAAGGTAGTGAGAAGGGCAAAAAACATTGGGTAAAGAATTGGGTTGGCGGCAAAGCGGATACCCTCTGGCAGATTGGCGACGCGAAGAAGATACCACCTGAGAGTAGCAAAAACTGGAGCTACTTGAAGGGAGTAGTCAGCTGAGTTTGGGCGGTCAACGAGAAGAAGCCGCAAAAGGAAAAGCCCACCAGAAAGAAGAAGAAGACCATAGCCTAATTTTGATCGCCTTCCCCTATACCAGTCAGTTAAAAGACAAAGGCCGGGAACGACCAGCGTTAGTTCGTTACTGAGGAAAGCGGCAAGAAAGAAAAGCGTGCTAAGGAGGGAACGGTACTTATTTTGAGAAAGATAAGCCCAAACTGTGGCAAAAGCAAAGGTTCCCCCGATGACAAAGTATGAGGTAGCAATCCAAAAGAAGTTGGCAAAGAGAGAAAGATTGAGAGCGTAAAAGGTAGTAGCAAGAAGGGCTTTCCGACGAGATCCAAGTAAATTCTGGGCAAGACTGTTTACAAGATAAACACTAATAACAAAGAGGCTAAAGAGAATTAGGTGAAAGCCCCAGACTTGGCGCTGAAAAAGAAATTCACCGACCATATAAAACAGCTGGTTTGAAATTGGGTGAAAGTGGGTCGGGGGAATGGGTCGGAAGAGATCAACAGGAAAACTGAGACCTAAGTAGAAACGATCGTCCTGGAAAAAGGGAGAGATAAAGGAATCTGGATAAAGAAGGGCGACAGCGAGTATGAGAAGAGGAAGATAGTACCTCTTAAAAAAGAGCTTCATAGGCTTGAAGAGTTTCCGAAGCGGTCTTTTCCCAGGAGAAGTTGGTACTTTGGGCTTTGGAGACCTTGGCCAGAGCGGCATATGCGGCGGGCCTCAGAGAAAGAAGTCTTTGGATGCAACCGGAAATATCTTTAACACTTTCGGGGTTAACGTAGAGAGCGGCCTTACCACCGACTTCAGGCATGGATGAGAGGTTGGAAGTAATAACCGGACAGCTAAGGGTAAAGGCCTCGAGAATGGGCACCCCGAAACCCTCATACAAAGAGGGGTAGACGAAGGCGTAAGCGCCGGCAAGAAGGGGAATTAAATCAGTTTGAGAAACAAAACCTGGCATCCGAATCTGGGGGATACCCAAATCCTTGTGCTCCCCTCCCCAACCGTACTTACCAGCAATAACTAGATCGATATCCGTAAGAGACAGGGAGTTAAAGGCAGTCACAAGACGAGCGAGGTTTTTTCGAGGCTCTCGGGTACCGATAGCAAGAAGATAGCGGTTGGTAAGGTTATATTTTTGTCGAACTCGATTGATCTCAGCATCCCTAAAAGTCCGGGAACTTTTAGCAAACTCTTCATAATCAAGCCCGGCAGCCAGGTAGATAACTTTAATTTTCTCTTTGGGAATGCCAAGATACTTAATAATATCCTTAGAGGTAGCCTCTGAGTCGGCAAGAATAAGATCAGCTTCTTTTTTGACCCAGGCAAGACGACGTTTTTGAGTGGCAACAATATTGGGGGAAACAGAAAGAGAGTCGGTTCGAAATTCGGTAGTTGCATGGGAGAATTCGGGGTAACGATAGACAATCATGTCATGAACGGTGGTAACCTTTTTAGCCTTAGTGGGGCTTTGTGTCCAGTCGCTTGAGTGAAACAGGTCGATTTTTCCAATAAGCTTTTCCACCTTAACGTGGTGAATTTGATTCCAAATGTTCTCGAGAAAAAGAGGCGGTAAAAGGAAAAAGGCGGTTTTAATTTTGGCATCCATAGGTAGCGATCTGGCAAAATCATCGAGGAGTTTTTTCCGACGTAGACTGGCCCCAAAAAGAACAAACTCGTGGTTTTTGCCTTGGCGAACGAGATTGGTAACGAGATTTCGGGTATAAGTGGCAACGCCAGTACCCTCGAAAACTATTTGACTAATGTCAATACCAATTCGCATTTACTTACTTCAAGTTAACAAAAAAGATGGTTCGATAAAACGGTGGCTTTTCAAAAAGAGAGAAGAAGGGGATGGCAAAAAGAAGAAGTTTTCGAAAGATGAAATCAACGAGCGGGTTTTTAGTCATCCAGCCGCGCATAAGGAAAAGTCGAAGGCCGAGATTCTCGTTGCCAAGCTTTTCCAAGCGATACTGTTTAGTAGTTGCCTTCCTAAGATAGGCCTCAATATCAGAAATGCTTGGGAGACCATAGGAAACCTGTTCATCTAGAAAATGAAAGGAGTGACCAAATTTATTTTTGTATAGTTCATCAAGAAGCTTATCCTGCGACTCACTTTCGGCGCCAGTTGGGACAGCAATAACGACAAGGTCAGAAGCCACCCGGAGAAGTTCCTTTATCACCTGGGGGCGATTTTTGGCAGGAATATGCTCTAACGTATCGACCGAGATGACAGCTTCAAAGGAGTTATCAGCAAACGGAAGCTTCTCGGCCTGGCCGACGGTTTTTTGAAGAAGAGGATGGTGTGGCGGCGGGAAAGACTCATCGAGGCCCTGGACTGGTCGGCCAATATAAGGAACAATACCAAGGCCGCCGGAACCAACTTCAAGAATTTTTTGAAAACGGTATTGGTTTAACTTTCTGGTGATCGGTAGATAACGGAGAGCGACCTCTGGGTGCCAGCGGTAAAAAGGAAAGAGTTTGAGAAGAGTATCTTTAGCGTTCATATTTCCAAATAACGACCCCGTTAAAGCTTTGCTCGGAAGTCTTTTTGAAACCAA
>CAZKPQ010000045.1:0-7069 GCA_964554695.1 uncultured Gammaproteobacteria bacterium
TTAAGACCAGCCAACTGACTTGGCTTCAAAGCCTTGAGCAAAATATCGCCGCTGCCGCGTCGTTAGAAGACCTCAACACTGTCGCTTCTGAATTTACCTCTCGTTATCCTCGGATGCGCCGCGAAACCGACCAAGCCCTTGGTACCATTCTACTTTCCAAAGAAACCGTTCTTGGAACCAAAGTCAAAGACTTGACCGCTTCCTTTTCAGGAAAAGTGGCTGATCTTCGCCAGGCAGGCGAAGAAACGGAAACCTGGGACCGGGGCCTCATCTCCGCTAAAAACAAACTGGATCTCTTCGATCAGAAATTTATCGATGCCCGAAAAAAATTCTATCCCGACCGCGACACCCGGGAATTAGATGTTTTTGATGGTCAGCGGAAACTCACGGAGGCTAACCAGTACCTCCGGGAAACCCTGACTCTTCTAAGACAGATCCTAACTGCTATTACTGGTTAACTTATGGCTGAAACTCAAACTCCACCATCATCAAGCCCGCCTCCACCTCCGCCACCTTCGGGCGTTCCATCAGCCCCGCCCGCTCCCCAGACTCACCTTAAAACCATTCTAATCGCTAGCGCTCTTGGAATCGTTTTTCTACTCGCGGCCACTCTTATTCTCTCGCTTTTTCTTCGACCTGCTCCCTCCACTCCGGCCCCACCACCCCCGCCTCCTTCCACAGTTGTCCCTCCGATTATTCCTCCCAAAACCCCAACCAAATGGGCTTCCGACGGTGGCGTTCTTCTTCTTAAGGAGAGTTTGTCTAGTGTAAGTGCCCAGGTTGACTCAGTCGATCTCTACGAGCCAGAGCTTTCCCCTCCGACCATTGACCTTGGCATTAGCATAAAGTAGTCTCTAACAGCCGGCGGGAACCCACAAGCTCTAAGGATCGCCAGCTAGTCGAAGCTGTGCTACAATTCCCTCGTGATTACTTCTCTAAAAAACCTTCCCGGCTCCGCCTTTGAACTGACTCTTACCATTCCTTGGGCCGACGTTAAGGCTGTCTACGATACCGTCTTTAACGAGTTGGCGGCTGAAATTGAAGTTGAGGGCTTTCGAAAGGGTAAGGCCCCCAAAGAGGTAGTTGCCTCTAAAATTGATAAAAGTAAGGTCTACGGGGAGGTCGTCAATCGACTTCTTCCCGAGGCTTACTCTAAGGCCCTTGAGGAGCACGGAATAAAGCCCGTCATCTCCCCTAAAATTCAAATCCTTTCGGGAGAAGAGGAAAAAGATTGGCAGTTTCTCGTTTCCTCAGCTCAAAGACCAACAGTCAGTCTCAATAACTACCAAGCCGCTATTAAAGAAATTAACGCTAAAGACAAGATTTGGACCCCCGAGAAGGGCAGTAGCCCTAAATCCGAGGAAACCGCCAAAGCCAATTCCGAGGCTAAAGCAAAAAAACTTAATGCCATCATTGAAAAACTTCTGGAAGTCTGTCAAGTTGAGCTTGCTGACGTTTTTGTCGACGCCGAGGTTAATCGTCTTTTGACTCAGCTCGTCGAAGACGTCCGGGGTGCCGGTTTAACTTTCGAACAATATCTAGCTTCAAGTGGCCAGACTAAAGATGCAGTTTCCGACCGTTTCCATAAGCAGGCCGAAACTTCCCTTAAACTTGAATTTATCCTTGATGCCGTTAGTGACAATCTCAAGGTCGAGGTAACCGAGGGAGAAATTAACGCCGTCATCGAAAAGGAGCCTGATAAAGATAAACAGGCTGCCCTTCGGGAGCAGTCATACGCCCTTGCTCGTATTCTTCGCCGCGAGAGCACCATTAATCGCCTGCTTGCACTCTAAAGTTGCTTTCTCCACTATCCTGTAGTAAAATAACTCCCAGTCTTGATTGTAAGAAGGTAGTTGGCTAAAGTTACCTCAAAATAACTTTCCTGCCAGCCCTATATCAAACCCACCGTGGCCGATAACAAAAAGAAGAAAACACTTTATTACGGCGACAACCCCGTTGAGAGGGCTTGGGAGTTAGGCGCTACGGCCGTCGACGAAGTTAAGTCTGTTGCTTCTGATTTTGGCCGCTCCTTCACTGAACAGATCACCGGCGTTCGAAAAGCTCCCTTGAGAGGAGAGATCAATCTCACCGAAAAGAAACTTGCTGACGATACTACAAGTCTTGAAGAGGCATCCAGAAAACACGAAGCCCAAGTCCGCTATCTGCAACGGGTTCAAAAAGAATCCGAAAACAAGGCCGTTGCTACCCAAAAGGGGCTCGAATCTCAAATTCAAAAACTACTTGAAGAGCTCCAAGGCGAAGTCGCCAGGCTTCAGCAAAAAACCGCTGAACTTAATAAGGAAGTTTCTAGCGTTACCGTTCAAACCGCTCCCGCTAAAGCTGGCGTTTACCACCTAAACTTCTTCGACTGGGTCATCGGAACAATTAGAGATATTCGGAAAAAGGTCAATGAAAGTCAAAAGTGGCTAGCTATGTGGAGTGCCAAGAAAAAGAAAAAAGGCTATTGGGCTAACGCTAAGAAAAAGGGTGGCCAGCTTAATCTTGAATACATGATGAATGAAGAGCGGGCCCTTGCCTCCTCGAATGGCTAGAGAAATCTTGTGTCCCCAGATTGCCTTTTCCTCTGATTCCTTAGGTTGGATTGTTTATTGGAGAAATACTGACGGTCAAAGTGGTAAAACCCACGTCGACACCCCAAGAGGGAAGAGCCTTCTTGCCGAGATCTCGGGTCGGCTTGAACAGCTTTCCACTCCCGACCAGGTCAGGCAACGCTTGTTTGACCAAGAAGGTGGGATTTTTATTAAGGTAACCGACAGCTGGCCCTTCTCCCCAGTTATTTAGTACTATGCTAAAATTGCATACTAAGCGCGCGTAGTTCATTGGTAGAACGCTTCGTTGACATCGAAGAGGTGCATGGTCCGATTCCATGCGCGCGCACCACTTACAACTCATGAGCAGAGCTCGTCAAAGCGGTCCTGAAAATTCTCTAAATCTCGCTCACCTCACGGCTGAGTTTAACGCTTTATTGAGTAAGGGTGTTCCCCTTAGTCTCGCAGAACTTAAACGATATCAGCAGCTGGTAATCCTGATGGAAAAGACAGGAATCTCCGGCAAAACTCAGGGAGACATTATTATGGGATTGAGGCGGGGTCCTGAAAGCCCAGTTGACAGTGGCCAGCAAGGTGATAGCATATAACTAAATATTCCAGCATCTGCATGAGACCTCACCAACCTCAAAGCTGGACAGATTAGACTGAATTCTAAATAATTAAGCTACAAGTCGGATGGAACCGAGCAAAGTTTTGCTCTCCGAGATTGGTAGCTTTTTTTAATGGCTAAAGATAATAAAGACTATCTTGACAACCTTCGCCACTCGGCCGCCCATCTATTGGCCGCTGCCGTCATGGAGCTATATCCCGGAGCCCTTCGAACGATTGGTCCAGCAATCGAAAACGGTTTCTATTTCGACTTTGACAATCTAAAAATCTCCGAGGACGACCTTCCAAAAATCGAGGCGAAGATGCAAGAAATTTTGCCAACCTGGAGGGCTTTCGAGCGTCAAGAGGTCTCTGTTGCTGAAGCTAAAGAAGCTTACGCCGATAACCCCTACAAACTCGAGTTAATCGATGAGTTCGCCGGCAGGGGAGAGACCCTAACTTTCTACCACTCCGGCAACTATTTTGACCTTTGCCGCGGTGGTCATATTGAAAATCCCGCTGAAGAACTGAAACACTTTAAACTTTTAAAAATTGCCGGTGCCTATTGGCGGGGGAGTGAGGACAACAAAATGCTTACTCGGATTTATGGAACGATCTTTCCCACTAAAGAAGAACTCGAAAACCACTTAAAACTTCAGAAACTTGCCGAAGAGCGGGACCACCGAAAACTAGGTCAAGATCTTCAGCTGTTTGCCATAAGTGACGCCGTCGGTCCCGGCCTTATCCTTTGGCTTCCTAAAGGGAACCTTATTAAAGAAGAGATTGAAAGCTGGGCTAAGGAGACCGAGAAAGCTTGGGGATATATCCGGGTAACTACTCCCAATATCACTAAATCAGGCTTATTCGAAACTTCCGGCCACCTTCCCTACTACAAGGACGACATGTACCCGCCTATGACCTTGGAAGACGGCACCTCTTATTATCTAAAACCCATGAATTGCCCCTTTCATCACATGATCTTTCAGTCTAAAACTCGAAGTTACCGAGAGCTTCCCCTAAGACTAGCTGAATACGGAACTTGCTACCGGTACGAAGCCTCCGGCGAGCTATTTGGCCTTATGCGCGTCCGGGGTTTTACTCAAAACGACTCCCATATTTACTGCACTGAAGACCAGGCCGTCGACGAGTTTGTCAAGGTAATGCAGCTCCACGAATACTATTATCAAGCCCTCGGCATAAAGGAATACCACCTTGAACTGGCCCTCCGTGATCCGTCTAACACTAAGAAATATCATGGCAACGAAGACATGTGGGCAAAGGCTGAGGATTTAATGCGTCAAGCAGTAGCCAGAACCAATATCCCGATGGTCGAAAAAAAGGGCAGCGCTGCTTTCTACGGCCCTAAGATCGACTTTATTATCCATTCATCAATCGGTCGGGAGTTTGGCATCTCAACTAATCAAATCGATCTCTACATGGGCCCCCGCTTTGGTCTGAAATATGCTGATCGTAGTGGTGAGGAGAAGATCCCCGTTATTATTCACCGTGCCCCCTTAGGCTCTCATGAACGCTTCATCGGTTTTCTTATCGAACATTACGGAGGAGCATTCCCCACTTGGCTAGCTCCTGTTCAGACCATTCTCCTTCCAATTGCTGACCGTCACCAGGAAGCCGCCCAAGCAGTTCAGGCCGAGCTGGAAGCCGCTGGTCTTCGCGTTGACCTTGATGACCGCCAGGAAACCCTGGGCGCCAAAATTCGAGACGCCCAAACTCAAAAAGTCCCCTATATGATTATTATTGGTGATAAGGAGAAAGAGTCAGGCAAGCTGTCCGTTCGCTCCCGCGACAAAGGGGACTTAGGCTCTTTGGAGTTGAAAAACTTCCTCGATACCGTTAGAATCGAGGTCCAGGATAAACTCTTGGTTTCGGCTTTTTAAAGGATTGCAAAAGCAGTACAAAGTCAACAGCGCAATTTCCGCTAAAGAGGTTCGTTTAATTGGTGAAGACGGCAAGCAAATTGGCGTTTTAACCCGGGACGAGGCTCTTGAATACGCCGTTGGCATTGGCGCCGACTTGGTTCTAATCGGGGAGAAAGCATCTCCCCCGGTAGCCAAAGTCATCGACTTTAAAAAGTTTCTCTATCAGGAGCAAAAAAAGGAAAAAGAGTCCAAAAAGAGCCAGAAAAACACTGGCCTTAAGGAAATCTGGGTCGGCGGACCCCTTGCTGGGCAAGCTGATATTGACGCTCGGATAAGAAGAACCGAAGAATTTCTTAAAGACGGTTTTTCCGTTAAAGTCGTTGTTCGGTTTACCGGTCGCCAGATGGCTCACCCGGAATTTGGTCACCGGATTATTGACCAGTTCAAGGTAAAGCTGTCCGAGGTTGGAAAAATCGATAAAGAAGCTCGGTTTGAGGGCAAACGCTTAACCGCAATGTTCTCACCCGGGAAAGGAAGTTAAATTTATGCCAAAAATGAAAACTACCAAGTCGGTTGCCACTCGGTTTAAGCTCACCGCTAAGGGTAAGCTTTTACGCCGAAAGATTGGCACCAGACACTTAAAAGAAAACAAACGCAGAACTAATATTCGACGCGGTAAACACCCAATCTTAGTTACCGGCCCGGTGGCAAAGAAGGTAAAAAGACTTTTAGGAAAGTAAGTGAAAAAATTTCTCATTAACTTTCGAAAGTCCGCTAGTGACCGTAAAGCTGAGGCGCAAGCCAGAGCTTACAATCACTATCGCCGTTTCGAGGGCAACCTTAATCGTTTTTCTGACCATCTAAAGAATATTCATCAGAAATATCTTGGTAAGTTAACTAAAAAAACTTAAAAAAACTATGGCTCGCGTCAAAAGAGGCCTTGCCTCACACCAAAAACACAAAAAGCTCTTTGCCAAAGCTAAAGGCTACCGGATGACCCGTCGCCGGCTGGTAAGGAAAGCCAAAGAAGCCGTTCTTCACGCTGGCGCTTATGCTTACGCTGGTCGGAAAGACCGAAAATCCGTCAACCGTAAAAGTTGGATCCTTCACATAAACGAGGCCCTTAAGGCAAATGGTGCTGGCAACTACAGCACTTTTATTAAAAAGCTCAAAGACGAGAAAATTGATCTTGACCGCAAAGTCCTTGCCGAGCTGGCAACTAAACATTTCGACTCTTTCAAAGAATTTCTAAAACAAGTCGGCTTTAATAAATCCGCTTAAAAGGAAGGGCTACCCAAACTAAGAGGAAGCCTTTCCCACCAAGCGGTATTTTTATGTCTTTTGACCATTGCCTGTCTAAACAAGCTCACGTTAAAATCAACCTATCAGTCCATGCAAGATAAGCTCATTGATATTAAAAACGAGGCCCTTGCCCAAATCATTGCCGCTACCTCTCCTGGTGAGCTAGAAGAAATTAGAATCGACTACCTCGGCAAATCTAAGGGGAAACTCACCCTGGTTATTAAAAAACTTCCCGATCTTCCCCCAAACGAACGAGCGATCGTCGGTCGATTCGCTAACGAGGTAAAAGAGACTCTGGAAGAAGCTTTTGCCGCCAAAGTTAAAGAGCTTAAATCAACCCGAGCTGGAAACCTGGCTGAAACTGAGAAAATTGACGTTACCTTACCGGGTTATAAGCCGCCCCTAGGTCATCTTCATCCCATGACTACTGTTCTTCACGAAATTCTCGATATTCTTTCCTCCCTTGGCTACCAAACAGCCGATGGCCCGGAAATTGAACGCGACTACTACAACTTTACTGCCGTTAATACTCCGCCAGATTCTCCCGCCCGCGACATGCAAGCCACTTTCTATCTCGACACTAGAGGCAGTAAGGCCTCTCCGGGTGAAATCATTGCCCGCACTCAGCTATCAGGCCTTCAGGTCCGGATCATGGAAAAAACTAAGCCCCCGATAAGAGTCACCTTCCCCGGCAAAATGTTTCGCGTTGACCCACCGGATGCTAGCCAC
>CAZKPQ010000046.1:0-6956 GCA_964554695.1 uncultured Gammaproteobacteria bacterium
GGGTCCTGGGGTTTTGAGCAGTACCGCGAACTTTGGGCCGGTGACCCATGTGACGCGAACGACCGGCTTTACCAATAACAACGTTTTTCCATTCAGGATTACCAAGAACACCAACAGTGGCTAGATTGTTTTTACTTATAAGCCGGGTCTCGCCGGACGGGAGCTTAATAGTAACATAATCACCCTCTTTGGCCAACAGAGTAGCCCCGGTCCCGGCACCACGGACTAAAATACCACCTTGACCGGCCGTTAGCTCAATGTTGTGAACGACAGTCCCAACCGGCAAGACACTTAAAGGTAGGGTATTACCAGGATGGATTTCAGAAGTGCCTCTGGTCGAGATAACCAGGTCATTAACAGAGAGACCATCGGGGTGAAGAATGTATCGCTTATCGCCGTCAGGGTATTGAATAAGCGCGATATTAGCACTCCGATTTGGATCGTATTCAATGGCGATGACGCGGCCTTGGACATCAAACTTATCGCGCTTAAAGTCAATGACGCGGTAAAAGCGCTTTTCGCGACCACCACTGTGGCGACTAGTAACATGACCGGCAGCGTCCCGACCAGAATTCTTGGGAAGAATAGCAACAAGAGACTTTTCGGGTTCGAAAGAAGTGAGAATCGCCCGGTTGTCTAAGCCGGTCATAAATCTTCGATTAAAGGTACCGCGATATTTTTTAAGCATAGGCGTTAGGGTTTAGGGGCATCGGTAATATCAAAATAGTCGATTTTTTGGCCCTGGGCGAGGGCGACAATGGCTTTTTTGAAAGGAGCGATAACGACCGAGCGACGCTTCTTACCAGCTCTTCTGGTTCGCCCCTTTATGGTAGTGGTATCGATATGAGTGACCCTGACTTTAAAGACTTCCTCGACGGCTTTTTTAATAGCCGGTTTGTTAGCCTCAACAGCCACGGCAAAAGTGAATCGACCAACGGTCGCTTCGCGCATGGATTTTTCAGTAATGATCGGTTTTAAAAGGATGTTATTCATAGGCTTAAGATTTAGTCTTCTTAGAAATTAGTTTTGGTTTAGAGGGAGCGGCTTTTTTAACGGACTTGGCAGATTTGGTAGGAGTGGGAGTTTTGACGGTTTTGGGAGAAGGAGAGGGTTTGGTTTTTTCGAATGACAAGGGAAGCTTTTGAATAGCCTCCTCCATAAAGAGAATCATATCGGCAGCTAAAACGTCGTAAGTGGTAAGAAGGTGGGCGGTTTGAACAGTCACGCTGGGAAGGTTTCTAAAGGCGCGGAGAATGTTGGCATGAGGAGCATCAATGACGATCAGAGGCTTAACAGCTGGTTTGGGAAGGTCAGCTAGAAAAAGGGCGGCTTCTTTGGTTTTTCCAGAAAGACCGGATAGGTCCTTAATAAGATGAAGGGAGCTGTCCTTAGCTTTAGCGGAAAGGGCGGAAAGAAGGGCGAGGCGTTTCATTTCTTGGGGTAATTTCAAGCTTCGGTCGCGAGGTTTGGGAGCGAAAGCAATGCCGCCGCCGACAAAAATGGGAGCCTTTCGGTCGCCGTGACGAGCGCGGCCGCCACCTTTTTGTTTACCAAATTTCTTTCGGGTTCGGTTAACCTCGGAACGAGTCTTAGCGCTTTGAGTACCCTGGTGTTGGTTAGCCAGATAAACACGAACGGCCTGGGCCAGAAGGGGACGGTTGACTTCAGCGGAAGTAATTTCTTTTGGTAGCTCAGTATTAGCAATAATCTTGGGCATAGGTTAAGCGTCTTTGGTAACGGTAACTAAAGAGTTTTTGTTGCCGGGAACTAGGCCTGTAACAATAAGGAGATTTTCCTCAGGAAGGACCTTAAAGACTTTAAGATTTTTAACGGTCCTGGTGACAGCCCCCATGTGACCGGCCATACGTTTTCCTTTATAGATCCGGCCGGGAGTGGTGCCGGCACCGATGGAGCCGGGATGGCGTTGAGAGCGAGACTGTCCGTGAGTCTTGGGGCCACCCTTAAAGCCGTGGCGTTTAACAACACCGGCAAAACCTTTACCTTTTGAGGTACCGGTAACTTTAACGGTGTCGCCGGGGGTAAAGACATCGGAAACAATGACTTTGTCGCCAATATTTTTAGAATCTTCGTCACTGGTTTTTAATTCTTTAAGAAACTTCGGAGTAATTTTTTCAGGGAGATTTTTAAGAAGACCAAGGAGGGGTTTATTTGGGTGCTTTCGAGTCCCGAAGGCGACTTGAACAGCCGAGTAATTATTCTTTTCGGGAGTCTTTTTAGAAACTACCCACATCGGCTCGACTTTAATCCAGGTAACGGGAACCCGGTGGCCGGTGTCGTCGAAGTCCTGAGACTGGTTAAGCTTAATGCCGTAGAGATAATTCATAACCACAAAAAAAGGCCCCGGATGGGGACCTTTACTTCAAAGTCACCTACATCCAACTAACTACCGTTAGTGAGTTTAGGGCTCAATAACATTCTTCGTATTGTACTATATCCAGCCTCGAAATTGCAACAACCTCACCTAGGCGGGGCGCCTGGTGATGATAAGTCTTGTTCCCGGAGCAACTCTCACTAATTCACGGCTAATATAGAAGTCATTATCTTCACGGGCTGGAGCTTCGACGGGCACGCTTACCTCTCCACCTGTTAGTTTTCGGGCAGCCAGTCGACCAAAAATACCCGCAGGGACAACCACGTTATACTTAGTAAGGTTATGGGCCGGCCCTGTCTGGACCCTGGAAATTATCCGTTCGCGATAGAACAAGCCTAACATAGGCTACATCTTTATCTCGATATCAACCCCTGCCGGTAGCTCGAGGTGCATGAGACTATCGATAGTTTTGTCGGTAGGCTCAACGATATCAATTAATCGTTTATGGACCTTAATCCAGAAGTGTTCTTGGGAGTTTTTATCGGTAAAAGGAGATTGGTTTACAGTGATTAGTGATTTATCAGTGGGGAGAGGAACAGGACCAACGACACTCGCACCCGTCCGGATGGCGGCGTCGAGAATTGTTTGACAAGCCGCGTCTAAAACGCGACCGTCGTATGCCTTTAAACGTACGCGAATTCTACCTTTAGGCATGGATTTTTGCCGGACAGTGGTCCCAAGTCCTCTGTCAATGTACTATCGGACTTCCCTATTGTACCAAACTAGATCAACTGTCGGGTCTAAAAATCCCGCCGAAGCGGGATTTAAGTAATCTAAGACTTTAAATTAAGCGATAATCTTAGTAATCGCTCCAGCGCCGACGGTGTGGCCACCCTCGCGGATAGCAAACCGCATGCCTTCTTCAAGAGCAACGGGTTGGATAAGTTTGACTTTCATCTTGGCGTTATCGGCTGGCATGACCATCTCGACGCCTTCCATTAAGGTAACCTCACCCGTGACATCCGTGGTTCGGATATAGAACTGGGGGCGGTAACCACTAAAGAATGGAGTATGACGGCCACCCTCTTCTTTAGAGAGGATGTAGACCTCAGCCTCAAACTCGGTGTGAGGAGTGATTGAGCCGGGCTTGGCAATGACCTGACCACGCTCAACCTGTTCTTTCTCAACACCTCTTAAAAGAAGGCCGACGTTGTCGCCAGCTTGACCTTCCTCCAGCTGCTTTCGGAACATCTCGACACCGGTAACAACGGTCTTCTGGGTTGCCTTAAGGCCGATGATTTCGGACTCCTCATTAACTTTGACTTTACCGCGCTCGATTCGGCCAGTAACGACAGTGCCACGACCCTTAATTGAGAAAACGTCCTCGACGGGCATTAAGAACGGCTTGTCGAGGTCCCGAACGGGGGTGGGGACGTATTCGTCAACTTTGGCCATAAGCTCAAGGATTTGCTTTTGAGCTTCCTCGTCACCCTCAAGGGCTTTTAAGGCTGATCCCCGGATAACGGGAACCTTGTCGCCGTCAAAGCCATACTTAGTTAAAAGCTCACGAACCTCGACCTCAACCAGGTCTAAAAGCTCCGGATCGCTAACCATGTCGACCTTGTTCATAAAGACGACAATGGCCGGGACATTCACTTGCTTAGCAAGGAGAATGTGCTCGCGGGTTTGAGCCATGGGACCATCGGGGGCGGAAACCACTAAAATGGCGCCATCAACTTGAGCGGCGCCAGTGATCATGTTTTTAATGTAGTCAGCGTGCCCAGGCATGTCGATGTGGGCATAGTGACGATTAGCGGTCTCGTACTCGATGTGGGAAATGTTAATCGTGACTCCGCGAGCTTTCTCCTCAGGAGCGTTATCAATATCGTCGTATTTCTTAGCCTCAGCGAGACCTTGCTTAGCAAGAGTAGTAGCGATAGCGGCGGTTAAAGTAGTTTTTCCGTGGTCGACGTGACCAATAGTACCAATGTTAACGTGGGGTTTAGTGCGTTGAAATGTTGCCATTTACTTTCTAAAAAATTTAATATTTAACAAAGCCAAAAAGAAACTGCCTGTTAAAAGGCTACGAATGATTATATTTAGAGCCTAAATAGTTTGCAAGACCCAAATTATTTCTTAGCTACTATTTGTTCTTGGACGTTTCTAGGTGTTTCTTCGTAGTGACTTGGTTCAACGTAAGGATTAGCCCGGCCTTGAGTGAGACTTCTGAGCTTTGTGGTGTAACCGGAAAGCTCAGCTAGGGGAACAAGGGCCAAGATAATCGTCGCATTGCCGCGCTTGGTAGTTCCTAAAATCTGAGCGCGCTTACTTGATAGGTCGCCGATAACGTCCCCCATAAACTCGTCGGGGGTCGTTACCTCGACCTTCATGATCGGCTCTAAGAGAACCAGATCAGCTTTCTTGACGGCATCCTGAAGAGCCATGGAGCCAGCAATTTGGAAAGCAACGTCAGAAGAGTCGACCTCGTGATAGGATCCATCGTAGAGAGTGACAGTAATATCGGTTAGGGGGTAGCCGGCGAGAACGCCGTTAGCACATGCTTCCTTGCTTCCCTTCTCTACCGAAGGAACAAAGTCGGCTGGAATGGCGCCACCTTTTATTTGATTGACAAACTCGACACCTTCGCCACGGGGTTTAGGAGCGACTCGAAGAAGGGCGTGGCCGTATTGACCGCGACCACCAGTTTGGCGAATATACTTTCCTTCGCCAGTAGCTTCCTTCTTAATGGTTTCCTTGTAAGCGACTTGAGGGGCACCGACATTAGTATCAACACTCATTTCCTCTTTCATTCGACGAACCCAGACCTCAAGTTGTAACTCCCCAACACCGGAGATAATAGTCTGACCGGTTTCTTTATCGCTTTTAACGTGGATGGTCGGGTCCTCTTCCATAACTCTTTGAAGGGCCAGCCCCAACTTTTCCTGGTCGGATTTAGTCTTTGGCTCAATGGCAAGGGAGATGACTGGCTCGGGGAAGGAAATGCCTTCCAGGATAATCGGCTTGCCGTCCTCGGTTAAAGTGTCGCCGGTTTTGGTGTCCTTAAGACCAACCACGGCAACGATTTCCCCGGCATAAGCCTCGGCAATATCCTCCCGATTATTGGCATGCATAAAAAGAAGGCGACCGACTCGCTCCTGCTTGCCTTTGGTAGCGTTATAGATATAAGAGCCGGACTTTAGAACCCCGGAATAAATTCGGACATAGTAAAGTTTTCCGACGTGGGGATCAAGCTGGACTTTGAAGGCAAGACCTGTAAAGGCGGCGTCAATCTTAGCTTCGCGTTCTTCCTCCTCGTTCGTTTTAGGGTTAGTACCCTTGACGGCTGGCTTATCAAGAGGTGACGGCAGATAGTCGACGATGGCGTCAAGAATGGGCTGGACACCTTTGTTACGAAGTGAGGTTCCCGTATAAGTGGGAACGAGGGCGTAGGTTATAACGGCACGGCGAAGAGCGGCTTTTAACTCAGGAAGAGTAGGAGTTTCTCCGTTAAGATATTTTTCAAGAAGAGCCTCATCGGTTTCGCAGATTCTTTCAATTAGCTCGTGGCGATATTTTTTAACCAGTTCTGGATCAAGCTCGGAAGGAATTTCCTTTTTAGTTTCAAACTTAGCACCTAATTCATCGCTACCCCAGATGTAGGCATGTTCGTCCAAGAGATCGTAGACGCCTTTGAAGGAATTTTCGACACCAATTGGAAGAACCATAACGGCGGGACGGATACCAAGACGGTCTTTAATTGCCTCGAGAGTTTTGTAGAAATCGGCACCTAACTTATCGATTTTGTTAACGTAGATAATTCTGGGAACCTTATACTTATCGGCCTGGCGCCAGACGGTTTCCGTTTGGGACTGAACGGTTTCTTCGGCATCAAGAACGGTAACGGCGCCATCAAGAACACGAAGAGAGCGCTCGACCTCAGCGGTGAAGTCGACGTGGCCCGGGGTATCGATAATATTGATACGGACGTCCCGCCAGAAAGTGGTCGTGGCCGCGGAAACGATAGTAATCCCCCGCTCTCTTTCCTGAGGCATCCAGTCCATCTGGGTGTTACCCTCATCGATATCACCGATTTTGTAAGTTTTCCCGGTATAAAAAAGAATTCGCTCGGTGGTAGTCGTCTTACCAGCGTCAATATGAGCAATAATACCGATGTTGCGGATTTTGTCTAAAGGATAAATACGAGATTTGGTGTCAGCCATTTTGCAAAAAATTAGTGCCGGTCTGACGGCACAAAAAGATTATACTGTCTGAGGGGGAAAAGTTAAAGAGGGTGTAAAATAAGGCCTGAATGGCAACCTCAAAGGGACCAATTGTTGAGCCGTTAATTTTCGAGACCTATCTGGCGGTTATCAAAAACTCGGTGGGGGCTCGTACCTGGCAGACGATTTTAGCTGAAGTAAACGGTGAGCGAAAAGATATCCTTCGACAAGGGGAACTGTCATGCGCTTTTTTTGTGTCGTCGATTCTGTACCTTTTCAACCTAATCGGTGAAGTTCATGCAACCGTAAACGGAATCCTAGAGGACATGAAGAAATCCGGGTGGCAAGAGATAGCTAACCCCAAAGTTGGAGCAGATTTAATAAACGATTCTATTCGTTATGAA
>CAZKPQ010000047.1:0-6916 GCA_964554695.1 uncultured Gammaproteobacteria bacterium
AGAAGGAAGGCAGCCAAAAGGCCAAGTTTTCGACTTATCAGCGTGCGACCGAATAGATAAGTAACGCAGATGGTAGCAACACCAAGGAGGGCATGGGGAAAGCGGGACCCAAATTCAGTTAAACCGAAGAGGGCAACGAATGGCAGTTGACCGTAGATGCCGACGGGGAGAATATGTTCGCCGTAATCTTTAAAGGAAAAAAGGGGAAGAAAAGTGCCCCAAGTATCACGGCCGGTTTTTAGAAGGGAATAAGCCTGATAAGAGATTGTAGCTTCATCAAAAAAGAAACCATTAGGAATGGTACCAAGATGATAGAAGCGAAGAAGGAGGGCCAGAAGAAGAATGAGAATAAGAGGTAATCGGGCTTTCATCTAGAGAGACGGATTTTTCTAGTTAGAAGAAGGACGATGAGAACAAGTGATCCGAGGGAGATGAGGTCGGCAGCCAGTCGGAAGGGGGTTTCGGTAAACTTGTTTTGGACATTTATTAGGCCAGGAGAGGTAGTAAAGATAGGAAAACCAGTTGACTGGTATTCGAAGGGTATTTCGTGGCCATCTACAAAGACCCTTAGCCCAGGATAGTAGATTTTATTGAGGCGGAGCTTGATAGAGGTGGAGGTAGATTCCAGGATTTCAAACGGTTGATCGGGCAGGGAGGCAGGATCGGCTACTACCCAACGGGGCATGTATTCGTTCTTAACGGTTGTGGTGTCGTCATTTGTGACATAGTAACCCTCGGGACGATCGACAAAGCGAACTTCTAAAGAAGAGAGAGACGCTAGGATGAGAATAACGGTGGCAAGAGTGGCTATGACTACCTGGAGGAGAAGAGGCTTAGTCTTTTGAATAAGCCATGACCCAAGAAAACTGCCAGTAAGGGTGACTAGCGCTAGAAAACGCCAAGGAAATTGAACAAGAGCCGGCAAGGGGAATATTTGCCAGAGGATAGCTGATGAGGAAACGAGTAAAAAGAGACTCCCAGCGAAAAAGAGACTAAATAGAAGAGCTAGGTGATCCCGCTTTTTAATCCCAAAAAGAAGGCTGGCAAGAAAGATCACTATGAATATCGGACTAGTTAGACTTAGAAGGTTGGTCGAAGTCAGAAAGTAGTCGGAGTAATTAGCGACGTTCACAGATAAAGCCCGGGTGAGGGAAAGTTCGAAAATAGCAGGAAGGGTAAAGAAGGCAGAAAGACCAAAGGCGAGTAGGAGCGTTTTTATAAGTTGTCTAGGGTTAGTCAAAATTCCGTAAGCTACAAAGAGAGGCAGGACCATGAAGGCAAGACTATTGTGAGAGGTAATTAAGGCCGCTAAAGACAGGCTCGCCAGGGACAGATTTCGGTTAAAGAATTTAAAGACTAAGGGAATAAAGATGAAGGCGGTTGCCTCCCCTAGCGATCCCCGAACATAGATGTCATAGATTCGATAAGGAGCGAAGGTATAGAGGAGAGCACCAAAGATGGCTGCAGGAGTAGAAAACTTATCCTTTAACCAACTAAAGGCAGCCCAGCTGCCAAGAAGAAAACTGGCGGCAAAAAGTAATTTAACAGTGTCAACGAAACTGACCCCTAAGAGATGGATAGCTTCGCCCAGATAGAAGGGCAACGGGTAAAGAAAGTTTAGAACTGGGTAACCATACCCGTGATTAAGCCTTTCAAGAAAACGAACGGGGAACTGGCCGGTTTTTAAAGTTTCATGAAAAGCGGAGAGACGAATAATCATCCAGTCACCGTCGTCGGTAACGAAGAAGCCTGGCCTTAGAAGTGGAAGAATGAGGGGAATCGTAAAGAGGGCTAGGAGAAGATAAGGAAGAAGTTTTTTAAACATAGTGTTTTTTTAACAAAACGGCAAAGATGGGTAATGAAATTACGCCAATTAAAGTTAGAGCTAGACCTATTTTAAGACTCTCGGGGAGATAGAAGAAGGTAAGGCGGTAGTTACCTGGTGGAAGGGAGACGGCCCGGAAGGCATAGTTTGCTCGATAGACGGGAATTGGCTTTTCGCCAATTCTTGCCTGCCAACCGGGAAAGAAATTATCAGAGAGAAACAAGAGCTTCGGGGTATCGGTGGTAATGTTAATTTCTATCCTTGTTGGAGTATAGGTTAAAAGGTTGACTTCGGTGATACCGCCGGGGCGAGGGGAGATAATGGGCTCCGTTTCAAGGATGATCTTTCTATCTGCCGGAAAGGTGGGATCATAAAGACGGGAAAGAATGGCATCCTTCTTGGATATTTGTTCATACTCCCCGATGACAAAAAACCGCGGTAAAGCGGTTAGTCTTTGGTAGGCCTT
Source organism: uncultured Gammaproteobacteria bacterium (assembly GCA_964554695.1). Taxonomy (GTDB): domain Bacteria; phylum Patescibacteriota; class Microgenomatia; order JAMCZE01; family JAMCZE01; genus CAZKPQ01. The sequence continues at coordinate 2,292 of CAZKPQ010000047.1, forward strand.
CCATTTTCCTTTCTGCCAGGCAAGTTGGTAGCGGTCGGCCGGGAATTTAGCCAGTTCAGGTTCCCAATTAGAAGTGGGGGCGTCATTTTTATCAAGGATATATTTGACTCCCAAAAGGTCAAAAAGACGGTTGCGGTAAAAATTATCGTAGGGGCCAAAGTAGGCATCAGAGCGAAAGAGCTTTGGCTCTGGCTGCCCATTTGTGGTCGAGGAGAGAAGCTCGCCGTAGCGGCGAATATAGAGGGGGTCGTAACCTTCGGCAGAAAAGACCCGGAAGTAAGTGGCAAAGTTATTGTCGACATAACTTGTTCCAAAACCATAGAAACGGTTAATGCCGGCGTTTTGTTGAAGAAAGGTAAAAACGGGGTGGCTGGGGAAAAAAAATTGGCTACTGGCAAAGGGCTGGGTCTTACCAAAAAGCAAAGCGTACTCCAGAAGAGCTAGAGAAAAGACGACTGCCAGAGCCAGAGGCTTAAGGCGGGGGAGAATGGCGCTGGCGATAAAAGCAAGAGAAAAGGCTACTAGTAATATACCGGGGAGAACCAGGTTTCTTAGGGAGACGGTTTGCCAATCAGAGGGAAGAGTAAAAGCGTAAACACCGAGAAGGAGGGCTAGAAGGCCAAAGGCGATTGGTACAGCGAGGGTTCGAGAACTGAGGTGGTTTTTTGATTCTAACCAGAAGTCAAAGCCGTAAGCCGCAAGAAGTGCACCAGAAAGCTGAAAGACGAAGATAAGACGGGCGGGGGCAGAGGAAGAGAGAATAGGAATTTTTAATTGCCAGAATAAAAGAGCCAAAGGGAGGGCGCTAAAAAGAAGGCTAGTAATCATTAGAAAGAGGTAGGGACGGACCTTTTTGAGATTGGTAGCCACAGCCAGAAAAGCAAGAAGAAGAGCCAGAGTACCAAAGTAAGCTCGATTGTCCTCATAGCTTTCCCCCCGGTAATTGCCGGTGGCAGGGTTACCAAAGTAATCGGGAGCGAAGGCGGCAATTAATCCTGAAACGGGGAAGGCGCCTTTAACAAACTGGGCGGAGGTAGTGTCAGGATCACGAGCGGAGAAGCGAAAGGCGTCGATAGTCGGAATAAGTTGGATACTCATCAGAAAAAAGGCGAGAATAATGATCAATAAAGTGAGGACAAGGGGTAGGCGCTTAACTAGAAGAAAGAAAAGGATAAACCCGGCAACATAGACGGTGGTTTGAACATGGCCGCCAAAAAGGGAGAGGGCGAGAAGAAGGGGAACAAAAACTAGACCTAGGTAGCGTTTAAGTCTAACTGACCGGCTAATTAGCCAAAGAGCTGCCGGCAGAGGGAGGGCGGATTGAGCAACAACAATAATCTCAAGCCAGGAAGTGAGGTAGGCTAGGTTAGCGGCAGCAAGAGCGCCAAAGAGACTAGCCGGAAGAGAAAGTTTTTCGGAACGAAGGAATAGATAGGTAAAGACCCCAAAGAGACCGATGAGGGAAACAATGTTTATAACCCAAGCAGTGTTAAAGGGGAAAACTAGAAACAGAAGGTTACTTGGGGCAAAAACAGCAGATTGAAGATTGGCAAGAAGGTGATTACCTGAGAAATTGTAGGGGTTCCAAAGAGGTAAGGTGAAGTTTTTTAACTCCGAGATGGCTAGTGACTTCCAAGGATAGATCTGGCGAACGGCATCACCTGCTAAAAGCTGACGAAATGTGGTCCAAGGGTCGTAGCCTTCGAAACCACCAGAGTTCCATGGAAAGAAAAAGGCGACCAGAAGGTCCCCGGGGAACGGAACTTTGCCCTTGACAACTAAGGGGGCAAAAATAGCTAGGAGAGAAAGTAGAAGAAGGAGGGCCAAGAGGCCAAGACGGCGTTTAGGCATATTAAAGCTTCACTTTCAGTTTAGCCTAGGGTAGCTTTCTAGCAAAGCAGTCATACAGGTCGTTAGCGTAGTAAGGTACGACAACTTGGGAAAGGCCGGATTTTACAATGGCCTGCCCTAGAAGTCTGGCAAGAAGGGGACTTATAGCCTCAAAGCGGGTGGAGAGATAGCCCAAGGAAAGATTTCGGAAGTGTGGGAGAAAGGTGACTTCCCCAAAACCAATTTTTGTAAGGTAGTTTCTAGCGACAGGGCGAGTGAGAAAAACGCGGTGCATATCCATAAACCAAGGCCAGTTAGTTCCCAAGGCTTTGGCAAAGCGACTATCGGGGTCAACAGTGGTGAAAGCAAAAATACCACCGGGCTTAAGTATCTCCGAAACCTTTTTCATTTCGGAAATGGGATCAGTAAAGTGCTCAATAACGTCCCACATAGTAACGGCGTCAAAACTGGCTTTGGCAAAGAGCTTTGTAGTAAAGGGTTTATTAACAAGATTTAAGCCGTACTGGCGCTTAGCAAATTTAACGGCGGCGACGTTTGGCTCAAGACCAGTAGCATTCCAGCCGGCTTCCTTAGCCAGCTTTACAAAAAGACCGGTACTGGTGCCAACATCCAGAAGTTTTCCTTTAGAAGGGGCGAATTTCTCCAGTCTTTTTAAGTAGCGAAGGAAGGTTAGGCGGCGGGCTGGTTGTTCAGCAAGGTAAGTAGGATCTTCACCGATTTCGTAGTAAGTGGAGATTTCGGTTTGGGTTGCCAATTCGTCGACGTATACAATCTGACAGTTTTGACAGATAACGATTGGGCCGTGGAGACCAAAAGCAGAGTTAGTGCAGGCAAAGGCGCTGACTTCAAAGTTTTTTTTAGTTTTATTGGCCTTAAAAAGAAGTTTTAACTTCCCCTTCTTGCAAAAACGGCATATTTTCATAAAAGAAGCTTTTTAGGCAGGAGCTTTTTGTTTGAGACTTAAATTACAGTCTTTCAGTAATGATACAATTAATCTAACGAGTTAGAAAGAAGTATGCTATTGCGACTAATAGTTAAGGCAAAGGCGAATTTACCAATTGTTTTTTCATTTGGGGTCCTTTTTTTAATTCTTCTTCTTAATAGCGTTCACGACAAATATCCGGACGAGTTTGACAATATCCTCGGCGGATACCTTATAAACCACGGCGAACTTCCCTACCGGGATTTTTTCTCGCACCACGGTCCCCTAGCCTACTTTCTAGCTGGTATTTTAACGGGCGTTACCGGACAGTCGTTTGTAGGTTTTCGGATTTTAACGGCGGGAGTTTTTCTTCTGATATTTATAGCTACTTACTTGGTTTGGACGAGACGAACGACGCTACCCAGGATAATACCCTTAGCTTACACACTAACGGCAGGACTGGGAGCAACATATTTCTGGGGGCATATGTTTTTGGCGGATCCACTGGCTGGCTACTTAATCGTTCCGGCTTATGGACTTTTAGTAGCGAAGATTTTTAAGAAAGAAGCCTTAACAACAGTTGACTTGTGGCTAATATCGCTTTTTACCGGGGGAGCGGTTTTAGTATCGATGACTTATACCTACACAGTCATGGTCATCATCGGTGGAACCTTCCTTTCTTTTATATCTAGCCAGAAAGGAAGAGATATCAAAGAGCTAGCAATCAAGATGGGGAAGTTTGCTGTTATCATGGCCACGCCCTACTTGGTATTTTTCCTCTATCTTTTAATAACCGGCTCGGTGGAAGAGTTTTATTACCAGGCGGTCCAATATAACCAGAGATACTACATTTATAACTATCCCAGAGATCCTGGAGTGACGACAATTAACCCAGTGCGGTATGCGATAGTGATTTTTACTAAGTTTACTGAGGACTTTCGAATACTTTTGACGGGGGTACTAAACCCAAACTTAAACAATCCGTTCAATTTGAGTGTGGCAGTGGTGAACGCGGCAATATTATTAGTTTTTACTCTCCAACGACGGCTGTTACTTGCGGGATTAACCCTATTTAGTCTGGCTTTTTCAACTGTCCGAAGCAATTTATTTGAATCTAAAGCAACCGATTACCAATCGGCAGTGTACTTTTTAATAACTTTCTTTAATGCAAGCTTTTTAATTTACTTTTTTAGGGAGGAGCTAGAGAAAGTAAAAGATTATTCTCGAAGATTGGTCCTTTCGGTGGTTCTTCTAACGTTTGGGCTTTACTGGCTTTTTACTTTAATGTTCCTTTTTCAAGAAACCTGGCGGTGGAACTACCTAAGGTATATGGGAAGGGTACCATTAATTTATGACCGACCACAGATTGCCAATACTGTAAATGCGGTTACAAATAGAGACGAGTACTGCTGGGTTGGGCCGTTTGAATTCGAAGAGATGTTTTATTTAGATTGCAAACTGCCATCGAAGTATCATTGGATTTTGCCGCAATTTGCGGGGATTCCCCAGATTAAATCGGAACTAATTTCGGAGTTTAGTAAGAATCGGCCAAGGGTAATAGTCTACAACCGGCAATACTCGGCTTTTGGGCAATCGGCAGACTTCAGTGGTTTCTTTTTAGAATGGCTAGATAAAAACTATATTAGCCTTAAGGATATTGGGCCGAATAAATATCGATTTAACTCCGGAAACACGGAGAACTTTAACTTAGACGAAAGTTTTGCTATCGATCGATCAAAGGAGGAGGAAACAGTAAAGATTCTTTTAGAGAAAGGGCTCATCCAAGAGCTTTAGTTTGGGAACGAAGATAAGAGCGGCGATGGTACCTACAAGGACAAAACCAGTTTTGGCC
>CAZKPQ010000048.1:0-6461 GCA_964554695.1 uncultured Gammaproteobacteria bacterium
AGTTAAAAGCAGAGAGGGGGCTAGCGATAACGGAGCTAGAAAAAGTGGATATTTATGATCTGGTTTTCCGAGCCTTCCTACACGAAGAAGGCGGCGGATCGCCGCTAGCTTTTTTATCGGGGATAAAGCTACCTCAGATCGGAGGACTACCGGCGATACCGAGAAAATATTTATCTCTTGGGGCAGCGGTAGTGGTAGGGTTCTTGTTAGTGGTAGTAGTCGGGAGGAATTTAATGGGAGGGAATTTCTTTGGAGGAGGAAAGACGGAAGAAAAGAAGGAAGAGGTAGCTCCACCCCCTCCACCCCCTCCACCAGAACCAAAACCAGCTGATTTTAAAGTGAGAGTTCTTAACGGGACACTAGTAACAGGAGAAGCTGGGAAACTAGGTGAGGTGCTTAAGGGGCTTGGGTACGACGTTGTGGAGACAAAAAACGCTACTAGTTCAGGATTCGCCGCAACGAGGCTTCGGGTGGCAACGGGGGTACCGGAAAAGATAGTGACTGATTTAAAGACGAAACTGGAGGAAACCTATCAGTCGGTAGTTCAGGAGCCACTGGAGGACACGGCGGTAGCAATTGAGATTATTATCGGAAGAAAGAAATAGTCTGTGGGAAAACACTACCAACCGCCGAGGCTGCCAGTACTTTTGAGCTTGCAGGCACGAAGTGTATTAGAGGCCTATAGGTCTGGGATAGTGAGGTTACCTACTGCGGCAGTAGTAGAAGCCCTTAAGGCTTTGGCGGGAGTGCCTCCAGTCACACTGGAGGGAAGGAGGTCATTTGTTAAGACAGATGACTTTGTGGGGGATATTGAGGAGCTAGCGGGAGAGTTTAATAAAGAAGAGGGGAAGTAACAGATTAACTAGTAGATTTCGTAATAGCCAAGGGGCTCGAAGTAACCTTGGGAGAATTTATTCTCACTGAGGTATTCGTCGGCGTCGGCAGGGTCAAAGGCGGTAGTATGTGTCTGGAGAGCAAGCTTTTTCTCCTGGAGAACGGTATCGATAGCAAAGTATTTAACTTCTGGTTTAAGGTAAGAGTCGGCGAGAAGGAGTTTATTGACGGTGTGAGGTTCTAGCCCAGAGTCAAAGTGTTCTGGATAGAATCCCCGGTCCCGGGAGTAAGGATAGACTGCGTCAAGTGTGAGAAGGGCAGTGTGACGATGATCTCGATGATTGACCCAGGAGCTTCTATCCAAGAAGTTGATGATGGCGTCTTCGGGTCGATGGGTAATAACGAGATCTGGTTTGAATTGTCGAATGTGGTAGGCGATTTTACCGATGTTTTCGAAGGATTGCTCAACCTCACCATCGGGGAGGTTAAGGTTGAAGTTCTCGGAATCTGGAATGCCAAGGATTTTACCAGCGGCGATTTGTTCCTTAACTCGGGAATTACCAAAGCTAATTTCGTTGAGGCCAGATTTACCACGCATGCCTTTACCGCCGTTAGTAGTGACAACGAGTCGGAGCTGCTTTTGGTCTTTGGCGAGTCTGGCCATTAGGCCACCGCAGGTTATTTCCATGTCATCAGGGTGGGCAAGAACAACGAGAATACGGTTGAGGGGAGAAAAAATTTCATTATAGGAGTCGGTGGGAGTAGGCATAACTTGATTCTATATAACTTACCTATGATGATCAACCACAAGGCGATTAAATTAATTGGCTGCACTCAGGATAGAGATGGCTACCTTCCTGTGTGGAATTAGATTACTGCTGAAGGACAACGAGGATCGGATCGTCAGTGATCGTTATTTGAACAATACCGTTTTTCTTACTGTCCAGGTCGCCAATTCCGCCGTCAGTGATTTCGGTTTCGGTGGTGCCGTCCTTACTGATAACGGTGATTGTCGGATAGGGGAAGTTTTTAGGAAGCGAAGGGCGATCGAGAACATAGGGGGCAGCACGTTTTCTGAGCCAGATGACCTCCTTGGCCGGAGAGCCGTCTCGAGTGAAGATATAGCCCTCAAAATAGTTGGTGTTATTGGTTTCCCGGGCAGAGAAGCTGTAACCGGCAAGTTCAGTCGCTAGGGTTTGGAAAGCAAAGTAGGCCGGTCTAGGCTCGAAAGTATCGGAATTAACAAGATTGCAAGCAGTTTCTTGGCGAAGGGTGTAATAGTGGGCGCTGGCCACGTTGGCGGCAAGCATCTGGGCTAAGACTTTGAAACTGCCTTTGGCTTGGAGTTCTCGGGCGGTAGTATCGGTGTCGCTGCCAGCACAGTAACCCATTTCGGTAATGATCACGGGCTTTTCGCCGCCATATTTAGCCAGGAGATCGCGGTACCATTTGATTTTTCCAAGGAAGAATCCGTAACTGTAGGAGTCAGTTTGGGCCCAGAGTTTAGCGGCAGCGGAAGTTGAGTTAGAGCCTACGGTGTGGTCAAGGTAGTGATGGAAGTTAAAGAGATCGAAATATTGGGTGCCGTAAGTTTTCTGGCTATAGTCGAGGACATTTCTAGTGAATGAGGCAGTTGGCGGGGTACCGCCGCCAATGATGCCGCCAAAGGCTACGGGTAGATCACTAGTACCCTTAACTGCTTCGTAGAAAGCCTTGAGGTGATCGGCGTAATCAGCGTAGTCAGGTTTTTTATTCGAGTTTAAATCGCCCTCGCCAGCATCGGTAGGAGTGCCGAAAGGGTTAATTTTATACTTGTCGCCAACAGCGTAGACGCCATGGCCACACGAATCGGTGTTAAGACCACTTGAGTCCTGCTCGTTTAAGAAGGCAAATGAAGCTGCTTTCGGGCTACCGGGAGCGTCGTCCTGACCATCGCCGTCGTAGCGCTCGGCAATTTTAGCCACGGCTTCTTTGAAGGCTGGGAGGGCGTTGTCGTCCAAAGGATCGCCGTAGCAAGTTTCGGGGACACAGCGGGATTTTTGTTCGTAGGTAGTGGCCGTGGCACAGCTGTATGGCGGGTGCTTGGTCAGGAAATCCCGGCGATTGGCGATAGCTTTCGTTCGGGCAGAGTCTGGCGAGGAGTACCAGATTAGATTGCAGTCAATATGCTTGTCTTTGCAAAGTTGCATCTCGCGGTCAAGATGTTCGACAATGATGCTTTCGGTCAGATCGCCCTGCCAATAGATTCCCCAAAAGATACCGTAACTTTTAGAAGTTGCCCCGCTGTTTAGAAAAAGCTCGGATTCTTTGGTGGAAGTAAGTTGAACACCGCCGGCCATTCCAAGGAGAGTCTTGGGCTTAAAAGCTTCGGTAAGATTGACGGTTTTGACTTCGGAGACAGCAAGATAGTTAAAGTTAAGACCGTTTTTTTTATAGGCAAGTTCAGTAGCCTTCAGAGTAATCCGTTTACCGCGAGAGGCATTGAGCTTGGCTTTCAAATTTGGCGAACTAGCGGTGACCAGATGTTTAGAACTACCAGTCGAGAGCGTAAAACAGATACCAGTTTTTCGACAGCGGTCAGAGTTGGGATGGCCGCGGAGAATGCCGGCGTATTGATCAGGGGAACTGGCCCGATTAAAAAAGCCAGTTTTTTGAGTGAGAAGATAAATGCCAATGACCAGCCCTGAGAGGAGAAGGAGGATAGGTAACAGGGTAGCTACGGCGAAACCAGATGCCCGGTTCATAGAGCTAGTACCAGTGTTTGGGTTTACCGGGGGAAAGTCAAGGGGAGTAACGCTTATTAGCTTCGGGCCAGTTAACGACGTTCCACCAAGCCTTAACATAGTCGGCTCGGCGATTTTGGTACTTTAAATAGTAGGCGTGCTCCCAGACGTCTAGCCCGAGGATGATCCTAAGATCAGGCTTTTCTATTAAGGGATTATCTTGGTTAGGGGTATCCAAGATACTCAATTTAGTGCCATCGGCTACTAACCAGGCCCAACCCGAGCCAAAACGGCTAAGCGCTGTGGCCAAGAACTTTTCTTTAAACTGCTCAAAATTGCCGAACTCCTTACTAATGGCTTCCATAAGACTATCACTGGGAAGAATTGCCTGGCCTTTTGGGTTTGGGGTAAGGAGGGTCCAGAAAATGGTGTGATTGACGTGGCCCCCTAAGTTGTTTCGAACCTTTTGACGAATATCTTCGGGAACGAGACTGAGATTAGTCAGAAGGTCAACGTCAGAGTTTAAAAGATCGGGGTGAGGTTCGAGGGCTTTATTTAGGTTATCGACGTAAGCTTGATGGTGCTTGTCGTGGTGGAGATGCATGGTTTCAGTATCGATCCATGGCTCGAGAGCAGAATAGTCATAAGGAAGCGAAGGGGTGGCATACATATATTTAATCTAACAATAATTTGTAAGAGTTTCTACCTGGAATGTCCGAGTTGGGAGGGTGGGGGTCGATAGTGTAGGTTGTGAGGATTATGAGGATAACCTACCTAAGGCAATCAGCTTAGCTAGAATTTTTACTGAGGGCTCGCCGGGTGGCCCAAATTGCAATAGAGCCAATAACAAAAACGGCCAGGGTCTTTCGAAGAAAGGCATCTGCCCGTTTTATCTGGGTTTCTTGGTGCATGAATTGGTCGAGAGCAGTTGACTGATTAATGGTTAAGTGTGGGTCGGTTTTGAGGAATGAAGGTTGAGCGAATCGTTTAAGATGTGTCCAGTTGCTGTGACCGTTTTCGGTGGAACCGCGACCGACCGAGACTCCTTGGGGACGGGGTGTCATGTTATAGGTCTATTGTACAACAAATAGTTGTTAGTGCAAGGGAGTCGGCGGTTAAGCGTTTTATACTAGCTTGTTGAAAAGCCAAGAAGCCTAGCCGATATTTCCGCTTATAAAAAGTAGCCGCTCGCCAAGGCGACGAGCGGCAATTACTTTTGCTGGCCCTCTTTAATCAGCTTTCTTATTTTGAAGATAATCACGACAGCGATCGGTGATCTGGATTACACGTTGAAAAATGTGAAGAATATCCTATAATATAGAACATGGCTATATCCCGGAGCCCGGACCTGACACCCGTGCGACTTCTACTAGCTACTGCACTGGTGACTTCTGGAGTGATAATAGTTTCGCAGCGCGAGCGTATATTGTCGCTATTTCAAGATGGCAGCGGGAGAAATGGCCCTCGACTGAACCTGCCAGAGTGGGGTATGCAGAATTTTAGTCCTAGTCCCGAACCTTTTCCAAAGACACTACCATTTCCAATTGAGGTCAATACACCACCGTTAGCGTGGGGTGTTCCAGCAGGCGACCCGGTGAGACAAGTTGCCGAGGGAATACCGGCTGCTAGACGAGGGACAGTAGAGGTCTGGGGGTTTCCGGCAGACGGCGGGATTCTTGGGATTCCGGTTTACTTGCCGGGAGTAGATCTAAAGTTGGCGGAAAAATTACGGGCGAACTTAGTAGCGCTAGTTACCGGTAAATGGCAGGGGTCCTTTGATAAGGGACGCCGACATGTAAGCGGTGTAGTTCCACAGAAGATTGGTGGGCAGGAAGTGTTTGTTCACCAAATTGATACAGGGGAGCTTCGACGGACGATTGAGAGTTATCCTGGGTACGATGCGCGAAGGGGTCAAGTTGACATCTATGTTGATGGCTCGATGGAAACCGGTGTGCCAAGGACCATTCGAGTTGACGAGGCAGTCACAATGGCACAGACGTCGGCATGGTTTGCCAGAGAGGTAGCCGCCGTCCTTGCGGAAAATGGTACTAATATTAGGGGGGCAACTTTCGGGCCATTTGGGTCAATGGCTGATGGGCGGGCAGACCCAGAGGTTTCTGATTTTGACACGATGATTACGGTAAGAGATGCTAGTCAATACCAGGAGATATTGGAAATGGTCGAACTTTTAGCCCATGAGGGAGGGCTTAGTCCGAGTTTGAGAAGCGCCTATGAGGTAATACGGCCGGGGCGGGTGAGGGCAAACGATTGGGCACATATCGTAGTGTTTTTAGTAAATGAGACTAACCAGGTTGTAGGTATCGGAAATGAGGTAGTAAGAGCAGGAGGGCCGACGAGGTAAAGAAAATGCCACCCTTTGAACTTGAATTTGATTATTTTGTTTTGGCGAACAAAGCAAGCCAACCAGAGCGGTTAAAAGGTTGGCAAGAGTCATTAGCCCAGGTTACTGCAGAGGTAGGCACTGTTCCTACCAGGTTCGTAGTGACTAGCGGGGAGTTTCAGGGTGATCGTCCAATGCTAGTGGGTCTTGTTAATAAGCATAGGCCGAGTGGAAGCAAGCAGTGTAGGATTTTGAGTCAAGATGAGAATTCATTGAAGGTTGCTTATCATGTGTGGGTTAATGGCCAGAAGCAACTGGAAAATCGCGAGGTGGATCTTAAAACTCGGGAGGCTTATAGAACTAAACTTAATGGGGCAGTGTTGTTAACTCGAGAAACTCTAGAGCCGTGGTTTAGCCCGAAAACAGCGAAGAGGAGCCAGGTACTTCCGGGGGGGTCGGGGCTTTGGGGGGCACCAGTTTGGGAAAAACCGAGTGGGAAAATATCCGACCTAGATGTATTTGCATGGCTTTCGTCTGAGGCGTATCGAGTGATATTAGAACAT
>CAZKPQ010000049.1:0-6451 GCA_964554695.1 uncultured Gammaproteobacteria bacterium
AGGAGTTTTATGGACCGTTTGAGGAGAGACTGGTTACCGTGCAACAGACAGCTGAGAGAGTAAAAGTAGAAGTGGAAGAGTCCGATGAAGTTTGTCCGGAACACGGAGTACCGATGGTAATTCGAATTGGGAGATTTGGAAAGTTTCTGGCATGTAGTAAGTTTCCGGAGTGCAAGATAACCAAGTCATTTCAGCAAAAAGTAAACATGAAGTGTCCAAAATGCGGAGAAGGGGACGTAATAATAAAGCGAACGAAGAGTAGGAAGAGTTTTTATGGATGTTCAAGGTACCCGAATTGTGATTTTGCTTCGTGGACTAAGCCGAAGGCTAGTTAAGAGAGAGTAGCCTCTTGCAGTAACTCGGATCCTTTGGTAGTTTAACCAAGGAAAAGATAGGGAGGTGAAAGCATGAGTTTTGGACCATTGCATAGTGTCGAGGGAGGTACAGATACTCCTCCTCTTGAACAAGAAAAAACGGTAATGTCCGAACGTTCTTCCCAAAGGTTAGGCCTAAGGGATTTAGTGAGCCTTGTTAGCGACTTAGTGGGGGCTCCATTAGGGTGGTTGCTTAAAAATTCTAGAACACCCCGGGGAACTATCAGGACAAGAACTGATAGACCACATAGTCCTCGGTACTAAACTGTAAATACTAAACGGAGTGCGGGTTTTCGTTAAACGATTTGACAGCGATTTACCGATGCCGGAGTATATGACGGCTGGGTCAGTTGGGTTTGATATTTACACCCGAGTTGACCAGGCAATACGGGCGGGGGAGGCTAAGAGGATACCAGCAAACTTAGGAGTGAAAGTTCCTACGGGGTACTATTTAATGGTCGAACCCCGAAGTTCAACACTTTTTCGGTATAACCTTCTGGTGGTTGGAGGAACGATTGATCAGGATTATTGTGGGGATGAGGATGAAGTCCACATCACGGTTTATAACTTAGGGAAAAAGGTTATGAAACTGCCAAAGGGAACAAGAATTGCTCAGGGGATTTTTTCCAAGATCGCGAAGGCAGAGTTTAAGGAAGTTAGGAGACTTGGGAAGAAGTCACGAGGAGGTTTTGGAACAACGGGATAGAGGTGGTGGTTAGGGAGTGATTTTAAGACGGACTTTTAGCCGGTCTACTGTTTGCTTGATAGTGTCAGGCGGTGTGGGCGGAAGCGAAAAGGGGTGGGGGTCGAGGGAGCTTACTTCGGTTTCCAGGTATAAGCGCATTAGTTCCAAGGCTTGGTACCAGTCGTCACCAGCGTTGGCTAGCATATCTCCTTGATCCCAGCCGACCAGAAAAGTAGTTAGAAGAAGGACGCGGGCCTGTTCAGTGCAATATTCTTTGACAAAGGGACGGGCGGTTTTTGAGCGGAGAAGACTTGCAAGAAGATCTCCGGGATCAAGATTTAGATTTCTTAAATGGTTAACGGTATCTTGGAGGGATTGGGTTCGTCGGGTATGAATTCTCTCGGGACCGGGAGTTGGGGTAGTTGAGGGAAGAGAAGCTGTCACAACACGATTGTTGTTTCGTTGAGTACGCCAGTGGTCAAAATAGTGGAAGACTACTAGGTCTGGGAGCCAGGCAAGGGGGAGTTGTAACCAGATCCGGCCGTTAATACTAGCAACGACGGTGGAGTAATCATTTTTAGGTGGGGTTTCGAAAACTGGGTGAAGGACAGGTTGGACTGGTTGATAATCTAAGGGCGCGGTTTGAATAAACGGAACGACTGGTGAGGGTGCCTCCTCGGTAAGATTAATAAGGAGGCGTTTGGCAAGGAAGAGTTGCTCTGACCGAGACGGCGCAGACATGAGCTGATTCTAGCAGAAGGGATTGACGAAGGAGGATATAATAATAGGGCGGCAATAAATGGGGGAAAGCGAAAGTCACCCTAGTAGGCTGGAGTCGGGATACCCGGGGAAAGTGCTTCTGGTAGTTGTCTTCACACTGTTTCTTAATTTGTTTCTTTATCGAGAGATTGGTCCATTAGGAGTTGGACTTTTTTTCCTGGGGTACTGGCTTTTTATCTCCCTAGCGTATCTTCGAGGCAGTAACGCACTGAAACTTAAACAAGTGGTTTTGGGGACGGGAATGTTTGTAGGGCTTAGTCTAGTTGGGTTGGGGATAAATTCAAACGGATTTGTTCAGTTTATCTTGGGAGCGAGCCTGTTTCTGGTAACTAATTTCTATCTTTACCTTCTGGCCTCTGGAAAGAACTTTTTTGATGACACGATTGAGGTAGTAACGGTCCCGATTGCGGCCACGATTGGCTATGTGGCGAGTTTTACCCGGAGGCTTGAGGATTATCTCTCGGGCAGGCTCTTGGGGGTAATTTTACCCGGAAGGTTTGGTTTAGAATATGGCCGAAAGCTAATACCAATTATTGTCGGCGGGATTTTGAGTCTTCCAATTGTATTTCTCTTAATGGGACTTCTAACTTCGGGGGACCCAATTTTTGGGAAGGAAGTAGGGATATTTTTTGACAGTTTAGGAAAGATTTTCTCCTTCAAGTTTTGGCAGGAGCCGATCTTTAGGGTAGTAATCTCGCTCGTGTTGTTTGGGGCGTTCTTGCCGATAGTCTTTATGGAGCGGACCCGAAAGATTGAGGCGAGATTCTTAACGAAGTTTGTTCCAAGAACTGAGGTAACGGTACTAGTTATTTTGGTAGCAGCAATCTTAGGGGCATTTCTAGTTGTGCAGTGGCCGTACGTTTTTGCCAAAGTAGCGAAGGAGACGGAGCTAACGAAATTCGGAGTAGCGACCTACTCAGAATACGTTAAGAAAGGATTCGGGGAATTTGTGATGGTGGCGGTAATTGTTTATGGAGTAACCAGGCTAGCTCTGGGGATTCTTAAGAAAGCGCCAAGATTGGGGGTTCTGGCAGTAGCCCAGGGGGTACTTTTAGTAGAGTTTCTAGTATTTCTGGCGTCTGTTTTTAGACGGGTGTATCTGTACCAGGAGTTTCATGGTTGGAGTTTAGGAAGGCTTTATGGGGGAATATTTTTAGTGTGGGTGGCAGCTTTAGTTGTAGTTCTTGTGGCAAGGCACCTAGTCAGGCGGGAGCTTCTCGGAGCAGAAATTGTTTTAACGCTAGTTATGGTTTTAACCTTTGGACTTTTTAATGCAGAAGGGTTTTTAGTATCACGCCCGCCGACAGTTAATGGGCGGGTGGACTATGTTTATCTTGCTCGCCTAGGAAGCGGTGGCAATGAGGGGTGGGTTGAAGCGTATCGCCAGGCGAGGGGGGTTTTGAACAAAGAATACGTTGGCGAAGAGGTGGAAGTTAAAAGCGGAGAAGTGGGTAGTCAACTAGTTGGTCCAGACGGGCCTGTGGGAACTCCAAAAGTTTCGCCAATTATGTACCAAGCGAAGGTAATTGGCAGGGAAGACAGGCGGGAGATAGCCTATTCTCGAATGATTACAAAGGCTTTAGCGGCTAACTACTTCAGGCTAGTAAAACAGTATGGAACCAAGACGGAGAACGATGCCTTTGAGAAAAAAGTAAGAGAGTTTATTGGAAAGACAAGCCAGGGGTCGAGTGAAAATGAAAAGCCGAAGGGACAGGTAGAAGTTAATGAGTGGTTAGGCTCTAACTGGCCCTATGATTCGGCATCGATGCCTCAATTTTTCTATTTAACCGATGAACCCTACCACAAATATAGAAAGTATGAGGGGATGAACGCGGTCTATAACTTCAATCTCCAGGATTACCAGGCTTATCAAACCGTTCGGGATGAGGTTGGACTGGATAACATTTTAGAACTTATTGAGAAATATTCAGACTTGCATAGGCGAATAGCCAGCCAGCCCGCGGAACACAAGGAGTACGAGACAGATATCTCATTTGGGGGGCCGTTTTTAAGGTATTAGAGAGAAGAACAATTCTTGGGTTGACTTCGGGGTAGCAAGCTCCCATACTGGATGGGAAGGTGGAAGAGAATAGTCAAAAGCTAAGGGAAGAACTTCGGAAGACAAGAAGATTAATTGTGATTCTGGTCTTGTTAGTGGTTATCCTCGGTGGCGTGGCAGGTCTAACGGCAGTTAGGGTGATGAAGCAGGGAGGGTCAGGTGAGCCCTTGAATAAGCCGGTAGCAATTGTCGATTCGAGAGACAACACGGAGGTTTTAAAGTCTGACAAAGGGGACTTAGAGATAAAGTATGACAAAGAGCTGTGGAAGGTCAGCGAGACGAGCGTGAATCCGACCGGGTGGGTAGCTCATCTGGTGACAAAGTACGAAAGATCAATTGGAGATTCGGTAACGGTATCGTTTTTTGTTACTCGAGGCGACTATTTAGAGTACACAAAAGCAAATGCTAAGAGGGCGGGAAAGAGCTTCAAAACTGATCTTGAGTACGTAGCGGACGAGGCACTAGCTTACGAGAAGGAAAGTAAACGAGTGATTAAAGAAACGAAGATGGTGGTCTTTGGCGATAGGGAGTATTTTCTAATCAGGAGTGGTTATAACTTTACGGTACTGGGAGAGAAGATTTTTTCGCCGCAGGATGCTTATTACACAGTCGAAAATGGAGCAACCTATAAGGTAGTGATTGGTTATTCAAGCCTAGAATCGGCAAATTATAAGAAGGCACTTGGGCTTTTAGGGGAAATAAAGATTATTAAAAGCGGAGAGGGAAGTGGGAATAAGGTAAAGGGAGCGGAGGCGGTAGTAACTCAGCCGGATGAGGAGAAGATGGTCGCTAAAGTAATTCCGGGGGTAGTTCGAATCTATAGCAAGTACTGTGCCAGCTTATCAATGGCTAGGGTAACTAAAGGAAGCGAAGCGGTAAGAAAATATCCGTTTTGTCTTGGGGGTCTGGGGAGTGGGTTTTTCGTTGATGAGTCGGGGCTGATTGTAACTAACGGTCACGTGATTAAAGTGTTTCCAAGTGAGGCTCTAATTTATGGAATAATGAGCGGTCGGTTGGATGACTTCTTGGTAGATTTAATGATGGCCCGATCTGGGCGCGAAGGGGCAGAGGCAGTTTCAGCCGTAAGGGAAGAACTTCAGCAGGTGAAGAGTAACCAGGCGGCCGTTTACCAAGTAGCGGGAATCATCGTGCGATTTATTGGGGCGGGGGAAGTTCAATTTGCGGAGGAGCCGCAAGAGGCGTATGTCCAGCTTGGGAAAAAGAGCTTCAACGTGGGTCGAGACTTTAGGGTGGTGGTCGGTGAGAATGTAATGCCAGCGGAAGTGGTGGATATGGACTATGCTGAGATGGTTAAGGAGGGGTTTATAGCTTCCGATGTAGCCCTTCTTAAGATTACTGGAAAGAACTTCCCGGCATTGAAATTGGGATCAAAGGAAGCGGTTAAAACTGGCTCGACAATTTATGTTCTAGGGTACCCGGGAATTGCTGACAACCAATACCTTGTTGATCTGGAGGATAGCGAGATAACGGTAACCAGGGGAATTATAAGCGCGTTCAAGAAAGCTGCGGGAGATAAAAGGACACTTCTTCAGACGGATGCGTCAATAAACCACGGCAACTCCGGCGGTCCGGCGGTAAATGGTGAGGGGGTAGTTGTTGGAATTGCCACGTATGGACTGACGCCTGAGGAGGGCAGCGGAAACTTTAACTTCCTCCGGGATGTTTCCGATGCGAAGACATTAATTGAGAGGAAAAAGCTAGCGACAAATTTAGGAAAGACGAGCGATGAATGGTCGAGAGGAATAGATAATTTTTGGATGAGGCGATACGCCGAGGCGGTGAAGAATTTTGAGGGAACGAAACTACTTTATCCCTTTCACCCACTAGCGGATAGCTATCGGGCAGAGGCTCAGAGGCGAATTGCCGCTGGTGAGGGAGTAAGCGAGGAAGCTAAAAGCGATCAAAGTTATGTAGGCTGGCTACTTATGGCGGTGATAGGAGGGTTTTTGGGGCTGGGGATAGTGTTTGTAATTATAATTATCTTTCTGGTTGTCCGGGTCCATAATCAGCAGAAGCGGTTAGCGGTTTTGGAGAACCGAGCCGGGAACGGTTAATCTTCGATAGGGTTCTGCTGACCTTTCTTCGACTTTAGGCACGGGGAATGCTAGAATAGCTTCGTGTTCAAGGAAATAAAGTCCTTTTTTAAGGACGGGCCAGCACTGGAAAACACTTTGGTGGCGGGGGCGGCTGGTTTAATTCTCGGCGGACTGTTACTTCTTGGATCGGGGAGATCGTTAGAGTTACAATGTTTGGCACTACCGTGTTGTGCGGGCGCCCTCATTTTTTTCGCGGGGGTTTGGGCACTTTCGAAGATGCCAATTACCTTTGATCTATGAAACTTATAAAACAGGATCCTGAACTAGGGCTTTTAATACAAGGAGAAAAAAGGCGTCAGCGAGAAGGGCTCGAGATGATCCCGTCTGAGAACTATGTTTCCGAGGCAGTATCGGAAGCGGTTGGGTCGGTTTTAGAAAATAAATATGCTGAGGGCTATCCAAAGAAACGCTACTATACGGGGAATGAGTTTGTGGA
>CAZKPQ010000050.1:0-6248 GCA_964554695.1 uncultured Gammaproteobacteria bacterium
ATCTACGTGTTACTCCAAATATTTTTGCTCCTAATTATTCCTTGTTTGAAAAAATTAGGTCTTCTCGCGAATTTGATTTAATCTTCTTTCTCTCTGACGGCAGCATCCCAACCTCGTTTGCCAAAAAAAACTGGCTTCATTTTCAGGTCCCTTTTAATTTGCCAGGTCAAAATAACCTCCCTAACCGTCTAAAGCTTCTA
This sequence comes from uncultured Gammaproteobacteria bacterium, assembly GCA_964554695.1. Lineage (GTDB taxonomy): Bacteria > Patescibacteriota > Microgenomatia > JAMCZE01 > JAMCZE01 > CAZKPQ01. Next base: position 201 of record CAZKPQ010000050.1, read on the forward strand.
AGCTTTAACGCCTGTTTAGCAAATTCTAACTTCACCAAAACCTTCATCGATACAACCTACGGCCTAAATTCTGTCGTTGTTTACCCGCCTTGTGACACCGCCGTTTTTAAGCCCCTACCCAAGGAGAAGATCATTCTGTCAGTTGGTCGTTTTTTTGCTCCTGCGCATATTAAAGACCATGTCCCTAAAAAACATAAAGAAATGATCGAGTCTTTTAAAAAACTCCTTAAAACCGGCTTAAACGATTGGCAGTTAGTTCTCCTAGGTGCCACCGCTCCGAATCAATCGAACCGTCTTGACGATTTAAGGAAACAGGCTCACGGTTATCCCATTAAAATCATTACCGACGTCTCCCGCGAAAAGCTTGTCGACTACTTTGGTAAAGCGACTATCTACTGGCATGCAACTGGTTTTGGGGAAAACCTTTCTCTCCATCCTGAAAGAGCCGAGCATTTTGGTATCACTCCTGTTGAAGGCATGTCCGCCGGTTGCGTTCCCATCCTCTTTGCCGGTGGGGGACTTCTAGAAATAATCGAGTCTGAAAAATCGGGCTTTTTCTGGCACTCCCTAGACGATCTTGTTGAAAAAACTCGTCTCGTTATCTCTTCCCCTTCCCTTCAAGGAAAAATTAGTTCCGCTGCTAAGGTTCGCGCTCTTAACTTTTGTAAGGAAAATTTCTTTTTAAGTCTCGACAATCTTCTTAAATGACAATTCTAAAAAGGTTCCTCCCGCTAATCATCATTACTCTTTTTATTATCACCCTCTTTTCTCCCACCTTCTTTAAGGGGCTCCTGCCAATCCCGGCTGATACCATCGTTGGCCTCTACCACCCCTGGCGGGATCTCTATTCAAAAGACTACCCCTCGGGCATTCCCTACAAGAATTTCTTAGTAACCGATCCTGTTCGTCAACAATACGTCTGGCGTGAGCTTGCAGTTTCCGCCATCAAAGCTGGCCACTATCCCGGCTGGAATCCCTATTCTCTCTCCGGGTCTCCTTTAGCCGGCAACCCCCAAACCGCCGCTTTCTATCCCCTAAATGTTTTGTACTTTATTCTTGATTTCCCCGTCGCTTGGACTGTTCAAGTTATTCTTCAATCGCTTCTCGGCGGCCTTTTTATGTTTCTTTTCCTTCGCTCTTACCGCCTCCACTCTGCTGCCCAAACTTTAGGCACTATCGCCTGGGCGGGGAGTGGCTTCTTTGTTTCCTGGCTAACTCTAAACACTCTTGTGCAAACTGCCATTTGGCTCCCTCTGGAACTTTTAGCCATCGACCAGCTTAGAAGAAAACCTCTCTTGAGCACTTTTGGATTAGCCGCCTTCACTGCCCTTTCCTTTCTCGCCGGTGCCCCCCAGATTTTTCTTTTCGTCCAAGCGTTAGTTGCCGTCTACTTTCTCGCCCGAGTCGTCCAATTTAAAAAACTTTCCCTTCTTCTTTGGGGAACCGTCGCCGCTTTTCTCTCATTAGTTCTGGCCGCTGTCCAAGTTTACCCATTTCTCAAATTTCTCTCAAACTCTTCTCGAACTATTGAAGTCACTGATTTCCAAAACCCCGGCTGGTTTCTACCCTGGCCCCACCTAATACAGTTTTTGGCTCCCGACTATTTTGGAAACCCAACAACACTCAACTACTTTGGCGTCTGGAACTATATGGAGTTTCTAGGCTACATTGGGGTTCTCCCCCTTTTGACCGCTCTCTTTGCCATATTTTTCCGTCGTGATAAAAAAACGCTTTTTTTCTCGCTTGTTATCTTGGTCTGTCTTCTCTTTGCTCTTCCCACCCCTCTTGCCGAGCTTCCGTTTAAACTTTCCCTACCGGTTATCTCGTACTCTCAACCGACCCGCCTTCTAGTTTTAATTGACTTCGCGTTATCTGTCTTGGCTGCCCTTGGTCTTGATATCTTCCTTCGCCGTCCTCAGGAAAGAAAGAAGCTTCTTCTTATCTCTCTTTTCGTTCTATTCGGATTATCTGGCGCCTTTCTTGTGGCTTATCGCTCTAACTGGTCGGTAAGTCTCCGAAATCTCATTTTACCGGCTAGTCTTACCTTTACCACTATTCTTCTTCTTTTTCTTGCGACCAGACCAAGCTTTCTAAAAATCGCCGTATCCTTTCTTCTTGCATTAACTTTTTTTGATCTTTCCCGCGTCTTCTTTAAGTTTGAACCATTTACAAGTTCAACTCTCATTTTTCCAGACACAAAAATCACGAGCTTCCTTAAGGAAAAAGGCTTTCTGACGCCAATTCGCATCGCGTCCCTCGATCCCCGTATTCTCCCGCCTAATTTTGCCACTTATTACCGTATTCGTGACGTCGCCGGTTATGATTCCTTTGCCCCTACTCGCTATGCTGAATTTCTGGTCGCCCTCGATCGTGGCCGCCCCGATATCTCTCGCCCCTGGGGTGTGAACCGGATATTATCCGCTAAGAATTACTCTCATCGGCTCTTTGCATATCTTCGAGTCGATTACCTACTCACCTTTACCCGCTTCCCGGATACTGGCCTTGGATTTATTTCGGAAAAACCGCCGATTTTGACGGAAGGGCAAACCCGGCTCTACGCCGTAACTTCAAGTCCAACTTTTAATGGCCTATTCTACTTTCCATCTGTTGTCCAAAGGGCTGACTCAAGGCAGGAAGCTTTAAATAAATTATTCCATCCTGCCTTTATGCCAGGCTCCGAAGCCGTCGTTGAAGGTTGGCCATATGAAAATAATCTTAAAGAATCAACCGCTACCCTTAAACTTCTTACCTTTGCCGATAATTTTCAAAAAGTCGATACCGAAACTACCCTCCCCGGGCTTCTAGTTTTTCTCGAAAGTTTTGATCCCTCATGGCAGGCCCAAATCGATGGTACCCCGACAAAAATCTATCCTACAAACTATGCCTTTATGGGTATTTATCTTCCAGCTGGCCGCCATCAGGTCACTTTTTCCTTTAAGCCATGAAGCTTTCGATCATCGTCCCTGTCTTCAATGAAGAAAAAACTATCTCCCGAGTTCTTGACACCCTTTTATCTGTCGAGCTTGGGGACTGGCAAAAAGAAATCGTTGTTGTTAATGATTGTTCGACTGATAAAACCGGCCTAGCCCTAAAAAAATATCGTCGTCGCTCCAATCTTAAAATTCTTTCCCACGAAAAAAATCAAGGTAAAGGAGCTGCCATTAGAACCGGTCTCCGGGAAGCTACTGGCGACTATTGTATTATCCAAGACGCCGATCTGGAATATAATCCGTCTGATATCAACATCCTCCTCGCTGCTGCTATTCAAAACCCCAATACTCCAATCTATGGTTCCCGCTTCAAAGGCAAGCATGAAGATACGGTATTTGGTCACAAGACCGCCAATCTCTTTTTAACCTATCTCACTAATTTTCTTTATGGATCGACCCTTTCTGATATGGAAACCTGCTATAAACTTATCCCTAAAGCTGCCTTTAAAACAATTAAGCTTGAATGCTCTCGCTTCGATTTTGAACCGGAGATTACGGCTAAGCTTCTAATAAAGGGTTATCAAATACTTGAGGTTCCAATTAGTTTTAAAAAGCGCGGCTTCTCTGAAGGAAAAAAGATCCGCTTCCAAGATGGCTTAATTGCCATCTTCACTTTATTTAAGTACCGCTTCTAAACCAATTAGCCGGTGCCTCGGAAAGTCTTGCATCATTTTTTATTCAGAAACACGGCCATCTAGGCTATACTACCTATGGAAGATCTCATGGGGAAAACTACCATTGTCGTTCTCTTAACTCTTGCCCTTGGTTTATTACTTCGCTTCTACCAGTTAGACCAAATCCCTAATAGCGTAAGTAGTGACGAAGCCTCTTTCTCTTACAATGCCTATTCTCTTCTTAAAACCGGCCGGGACGAGTTTGGCAATGTTCTTCCATTAACAATCCGCTCCTTTGACGACTATAAAAATCCAGTCTATGCCTATCTCCAGATTCCCTTCTTTGCTGCCTTTGGCCTCTCCAGTTTAGTCGCCCGCCTACCCTCAGCTCTTATTGGTACCGCCGTAATCTTACTTAGTTTCCTTCTTGCCAATAAACTTCTTCCTTCCCGGAAACTTAGCCTGCTGACGGCTTTTCTTGTTGCCATCTCACCCTGGCTTATTCAGTACAGTCGGGTAGCAATCGACATGGAGATAAGTGTTTTCTTCACTCTTCTGGGAATTTATCTCTACTTAAGGTCTAAATCTATCCCGACCCTTCTTTTGGGCGCTCTGGCTCTGGGGCTAGCTTTTTACTCTTATCACGCCGCTAAACTCTTTCTACTACTCTTTCTCCCAATTCTTGTTCTTTATCAAAGAACGACCCTTAAAAAAACCTTTCTCTTTCTTGGTACCTTCCTTCTTACTCTCGTTCCCTTCCTTCTGTCTTTAGCTTCCCCGGACTCTACCCTGAGACCCGCTTCCGTTAGCGTGTTTTCAAATCAGGAAAGTAAGTTCATTGAGTCAAAGCTTCTTTCAACTGATCTATCCCTCGGCGCTTTCGGGGCCAGTCTAGTCCATAATCGCCGCTTTGTCCCCTTAAATCAGGCAGTAGATGGTTATCTTTCGATTCATTCTCCCGCCCTTCTCTTTGGCCAAAACGCCGGCGCCCACATTCCCCAGACGAGATTTTTCTATCTTTGGCAGCTCCCGTTAATATTTCTCGCCCTTCTTTATCTAAAGCGCCTCCGACTATTTCTTTTCTTCTGGCTTCTTATTGGCTACTTGCCCGGTGGTTTAAGTATCTTTCCTCCTTTTGACCGTCGAATTATCTTAGTCTCCTTTCCCCTTCTTTTTCTTTCGGCCTATGGACTTCTCTGGCTAGTTAGACAATCCCCTGGACTGTTTAAAACCTTTGCTCCACCAGCTGTTACCCTTTTTCTTTCCTTGTCTTTCTTCCTTTATCTCCATCATTACTTTGTTCATGGCCCAACTACTGTGGTCACTGGCTGGGGCAATGGTATGGAAAGTCTGGTTGCCGCTGCCGAGACTCAAAAGGCCAGTGTCGACAAGGTAATTGTCTCAACTAAGCTAAACCAACCGCTCACCTTCTTTCTTTACTATACGAAGTTTCCCCCTGACCGTTACCTAGCTCAGGGGGGTACTATCTCTGGTGGCTTCCTAGAAAACGCCAATCACTTTGACAAATACTACTTTCAATCATTCGACTCAGTTACCCCGGTGTCGGATGTCTTATACATTTGGGATCCAGCCGAAACACCCCTTTGTCTAACTAAACTTTCTGAAGTTTCCCAATCCGACGGCACTCCTCTCGCTTACTTTGGTAAAGTAAATGAGACTAATAACCGTAAATCCCAATGTGACACTATCGACTAATATGCTTATCCGCCTTACTCTTCTAACCTTCCTTCTTACCCTTCTCTTAGGCTTCCTTCTCAGGGCCTACCAAATTGCCTCTCTACCCGCCGGCATTAACTCCGACGAAGTTGCTATAGGCTATAATGCCTACTCTATTCTTAAAACCAGCCGTGATGAATTCAACACTCCCTTTCCTCTTGCCTTCCGTTCCTTTGATGATTACAAACCCCCTCTATATATCTATGCGACGGTGCCAATCGTTGCTCTCTTAGGTCTTACCGATCTTGCCGTCCGTTTGCCCTCTCTCCTCTTTGGTATCGCTGCTCTCGTCGCCCTCTGCTTTTTCGTTAGAGAACTTTTCCCACGGCATTCCACGAAGCTTGCCCTCCTGGCTGTACTTCTTCTTGCTATCTCGCCCTGGCATATCCAGTATACCCGTTCGGCTTATGAAACCGGTGCCACTGCCTTTTTTACCACTGCCGGCCTACTTTTTTTCTTAAAGGGGATTCGTCGTCCTCCCCTAATTATCCTTTCCGCTATCTTTTTTGGCTTAGAGCTTTATCTCTACCAAACCGCCCGTCTTTTCGTCCCCTTACTTCTCTCCCTCATGGGGGCTTTCTACCTTCTCCCCGCATTTAAAACTAAGCTTCGTCACGTCATCTTCTTTCTTTTGGCTTTTAGTTTCTTTTTTATCCCCCTTGCCTAATCATTTACTTCTCCGGGAGGCACATTGCTTTTTAAGGACA
>CAZKPQ010000051.1:0-6231 GCA_964554695.1 uncultured Gammaproteobacteria bacterium
TGAATCGGGTGACGAGCTTGTTTGGGCAAAGCTCACATCGGGTAGTGACGAAATTCTTCTTGTCACCAGCCTTGCTAAATCAATCCGTTTTGCCGAGAAAGAAGTTAAGCCCCAAGGCCGAGACACTATCGGCGTTCGCGGTATAAAGCTTGGCAAAAACGACTTTGTTGTTGGAATGGAGAGAGTTACTCCCGGTTCCAAAGCCAATATTCTTGTCGTCTCGGAGAAGGGGATTGGTAAACAAACTGAGGTTTCTCAGTTCCCCAAGCAAAAGCGGGCGGGTTCCGGCGTTAAAGCTATGCAGCTTACCCAAAAAACTGGCAATCTTGTCTCTGCTTTAGGCGTTGGCGAAACCATTGATCAACTAATTCTTACTTCCGCCAAGGGCATTGTCATTAAGGTGCCTCTTGCCAGTGTCCCTAAACTAAGTCGCGCTACTCAAGGCGTTATTCTAATGCGTTTCTCTGAAGCCGGGGACCGGGTTGCCGCTGTCGCCACCTTGGAGAAATAAGCCCCTCTTTACATTCTGTTACCCGTCCTCAATAATCAGAACGGTAATGGCTTTAAACCCCCCTTACGCCGAACGAAACTCTCCCTCTGAGGCAAATTATGATATTGACGCGCTCCGTATTGCCGAACCTTATATTCTTCGCCATCACCGGCGGTTCCAAAGAGTCAGCCAACTAGAATCCACCCACGCTCTCACCTTCGGTTCCGACGAACACTACCTTGCCGACCTCGAGGGTCGACTTACCCAAACCCGCGATGGCGGTATAAAGGCTAAAATCGACCTAGCTAGACACCTCGGGGCCGACCTACCTGAGGTAACTGACCAAAACATCCAGGAGCTTTGGCGGCAAGCTGAGGCTATCATTGCCCAAAGACAAAAACATCGTCGAGTTTCCCTCGATTTTAGAGATTCAGTTCGTGCTTTTAACACCACCTGGCGGGAGTGGCAGACTGATGTTCACCGGCGAGCAAACGATTCTTCTGCTCCTTGGACCCCTGCCACAATTGAAGCCGGGCTTCGTGACCAACGTGGTGGCGTGAATTTGTATGGTATCCATCCCGGCCGTGACTCCCACGTTCCTCTTCTAAGCGTAGGCACAGTCGACCACGCTCCTTTTTTGAATGATACCCTTTCTGCCCTGGAAATCTTTCCCGAATTTCCCTGGGACCAGGAACCAATCGTCAAGAGCAGTTTCTGGAGATCATCTCTCCCTCAGGCTAACGAAGACAGTCGCGGGGGAACAGCTGAAGCTAGAATTGCCTTCCCAACTGAACCCCCCAGCTCCGCTTCACTCGAGCTTGGAACAGTCGAAGTTGTCTTTGGCGGTTATCCCAATTCCCCCGACACTGCCATCATGGTTTTGTATGATCCCCTAGGTATTCCTTACCCCCCGGGCGATCCCCGGCACAACCAGGCCTATGATTTAAGGTATAAATTCCTCTATGCGACTGGCCTACAGATTGGTGTTCGCTCACTTACCACGGAACGCCCGACTACTGCCGCTGATTTTGAAAGTAGGCGAGCCCATTGACTCTTTTTAGAAACTAAAGTATCTTAATTCCTGGAATGCCAGATAATCCTCTCCTTAAACAGGCTCTTACTACCGCCGTTACCGTAGCTGTCATCTTGATTGCTGTTCTTCTTTACGGTCAATTCGGCCCCGGGCTACCCCTCTCGGTTGTCAACACCAACCGCCAGGATTTCTTTTCTGCTACGGGTGAAGGCAAGGTCACTGTTACCCCAAACGCCGTCGATGTTACGTTGGGAATAACAACTCAAGCCCCCACTGTCACCGAAGCTCAGCGCCAGGCCAACGAAGTTATAAACCGGGTTACGGCTGAGCTTAAAAAACTGGGTATCGCTGAAGAGGACATCAAAACTACCAATTACAACCTTCATCCTGACTACGAAAACCTTAAAGACGGTGGACCCTTACCGCTTCCACCCGTTCCCACTGTCACCATTGAGCCGTCTGCCCAAGGCGCGCCTGGCCGATCCACCACCACAGAAATCATGCCGGTACCTCCCCGACCTACACCCTCGAAATACTCTAGCTTTACCGCTGACATCTCCCTTCAGGTTAAAGTTCGAGACCTGAATAAGGTCAACCAGGTCGTCGACGCTGCCACCGCCGCCGGCGTCAACCAGGTTAACTCTATTAACTTCACCGTTTCCGATCTGGAAAAATATCAGAAGGAAGCTCGTGACAAGGCCATCGCCGACGCCAAGAAAAAAGCTTCCGAGCTGGCGTCTGCCACTGGCCTTCGGCTTGGTCGAATTGTTAATGTCTACGAGAGCCCCATCTTCTACCCCGGCCCCTATGCCGCCAAGGCTGAAGGGTATGGTGGAGCCCCTTTCGATGGCAGTACTCAGCTCCAACCAGGAACCACCGAGGTGGTTATGTCTGTCACCCTCAACTACGAAACTCGCTAACTTTATAAGATCCTCCGCCCCTATTCTAGGGATCTTATCCTCTTGCCATTTGCTCTTTGCCTAAATAGGCCGTAGAATTGCCCCAACCATCCGCTATGCCACCGCCCGAACTACCGCGTCCGATTATAACTCCTCAAGGGTGTGCCCTGGTCGCTGCCCGGATTCTTACTCCCCTCTGGATCACAGCCGAAATGACCATTGGGAATGCTCTTTACAAAAGTCGATATCCTCAAGTCGCCGAAAGAACTCCGCTTCTTACCTCTCGCCGAGTCGCCGTTACCCTTCTGGCCGATGCAGTTCGAACCACCAGTCTCGTTTTGGGCATATCAAGCCTCGCAGGTAACAATGTTCCTGGAGCCTGTTTAGCCGCTAGCGCCTATCTACTAACGGGTGTTCTCCAAAATGGCTACTTTAACGAGGTAACCGGTTGTGTTGCTCAGGCTATCCGGGCTGACTCCCGAAGAACTCGCTAATCTACTTCCGAAGCTCATACCATTAACTACTGGTAATTCTTACTATCCTATAGTACAATTACTTAATGATGTACGCCTATCTCTACCATCACCCAGCCTCATATCTTGCGCTTGCTACCGCCTCAGTCATTGCTACTGCCGGCCTTATAAGAAGCGACTTAGCTCTCGTTTTTATGGGTGGGGGACTGGCCCTCCTTTTAAATCTTCTACCTCTAATCTTAAATGCCACTCACCAACGAAAGTTATTCCCTTCAATTAATGCAAAACTCAATAAGAAGACTTCGCCATTTGCTGGTTACAGTCTTCGCTAAAGCAGGGGATAGCATTTACGACATTTCAAATATTGTCTTGCCCGGCCTGACCGCCCTCTTTATGCTTCGGTATTCCATCAGGTTCTTTCCGCGTAAGCGTTGTTCGGCGAGTTTGTCGCGAATTACCAGCAACCGCTCTTCCTCGTCCTGGTTTATTTGCTGCCCATCAAATCGACTCTTCCTCCTCGCCTGAGCTGCATCAAGGATACCCACTGCCTCGCGCCAGAGCTGAAAATCAGCTTTTTTCTTAGCCTGCAGCGGGTACTGCTCAAGGTGGGGAATTAGTCTAGATGTAATGACTCCCCGATCGCGAACGCTCAAATGGACCTCTTGCTGACCCCTACCTTTCCGAATTAGATTAACTCTACCACCACCCAAAAAGTCCCGAATCTCAATCAAAATCAATTTATCATCCGAACGAAGATGAATTGAAAAATCGACTATCCAATAACGGTAAACCGAAATCTTTCTGGCACGTTTCTTTCGCTCAGTATTTACCGTCAAGCAAAAACACCCCTCGCCATCAATAAATCCTGTTACATACCAGGGATCGATCCGGGACAGCCTACTTATCATGAAACTTCTCAAACGTTTCTTTCAGCTGGGGGTTGGTCACATGAGTATAAATCTGAGTTGTCGCGATATTCTTATGTCCCAATAGTTCCTGCACCGACCTAAGGTCAGCTCCATTTCGAAGAAGGTCAGTCGCAAATACATGCCGTAAGGTATGGGGAGATGCATTAATTGGTAGCCTTGCCTTCTTAACATATTTCTCAACTATCCGCTGGACACCTCTGACACTAAGCCTAAATCCGTTCCCCGTCTGTTCCTCTTCCGGCTTTCCACCCCTCCCACCTCGGAAACGGACGAATAGAGGGCCCCAGGTATCCTGACGCGTTGTAAGGTACCTAGAAAGGCAGGAAACCGCCCTCTCGGACAAGAACACCACCCGCGTCCGTCCACCTTTCCCTGTGATGCCAATTTCTCGACTATTTACATTAATTTTCTGCCGGTCTAACTTAACTAGTTCTGAAACCCGAAGCCCAGTACTAAAAAGCATTTCTAAAATCGCTCTGTCCCGCAGACCCTGATCGTTACTGGTGTCGACTGCCCCCAGAAGCTTTTCAAGTTGGTTCTTGTCTAGAAACTTAATCACTCGGTCTCTTGTCTTCCCAAGTTCTATTTGGTCTGGAGCCAGCGTCGAGATTCCTTTCTTGGTCAGATATCGTAGAAAGCTTCTTAGGGCTATTAGAAAGTACCCTTGGGTTGACCTCTTCAACTCACCTTTGACGGGATTAACGTACCTACTTAAATACAATCGGTATTGTCGGACAATCTCTTCATTTAACTCATCCGGCCTTATTTTTTTACCGCCTTCCGTAAGCCAATCCGAGAACCTATTAAGGTAATGGGCATACATCTTTACCGTCAGTGGCGATAGTGCTCGATCAAGTTCGCAGTATTCTAGAAAGTCGGTAATGTACTCTACCAGTAATTTTTCTGTCATGCTAGGGTAGTGCTAAGTTTAGATTGATATAACAACCTATGTGTTTTAAAGATTATTTCACTACATCCTATAGTAGGGGATACTCGAGCCTCGCCAAAGTCGAGAACTGATACCACCATCTGCCAAGAGCTGTGAGTGAATAATAATGCCATTAAATTCCCTTAGGTGCTAGAAGCCCGAAAAAGCCCCTCTCCTCCGAGCTGCGCACAAAATTACACAAAAGATACAATTTACGACATAACTAGCTTATCACTCCCTAGCTCCTCTTGTCAAGAAAAGGCCCCTTAGGGAAAATGGGGCGAAATCCCTGGAGAATAGAAGAGTTCGCCTTAGTTCAAGTACCACCTGGTACTTACTTCTCTAAGACAAGGTAGTCATTGCATTTCCTTCACCAATCCATCGCTTGTTTCGGTTTCTTAAAGACACTAGTCTGGGGGGTCAGCGCCCTACTCCACTTAGAGCCTAATAACAATCTATTTGGTGATTTTTGTGCTTATATGTAATTAATTTGGTTATTCGTGATGTAGTAGAGTTTAGAGCATATAATCAAGCCGTTTAGTCACATTCGTGCTCCACTCCATCGATTTTCAAGACATTAAGTGGTTGCATAGAAAGTAGCGTGAGTTTAGCGCTTAAATATGGCCTAAAGTAAAGTATCCGTGCCTATTATTGTGAGTTTCGCTTCTGTTTGTTAATCACGGTTTGGAGCGTAGCAACGACCCGCATAGTGATTATCGTGCGTAAAATCAATCGTTCGGTTCATTTTTCCTCACGTTTACGAGAGCATTAAGCTGTGGAGGTGTTTGGAGCCATGATATAGCCCGTTCACATGTTTTTGACCGTAATCATGCCATATTCGCAAAGCCAATCAGGGAAGAGTTTAGCGCCTCCATATGCCTTTAATGATCGGTTCCGACCCTACTTTAACCCCCAGACCCAGTCGTCTAACACCGGTATAGTATAGAGCGTATTAACAGGCCACATGTTAATACTCGTGCTTATGTAGCCAAATCCTTTCGGGTTTTTTTGGTGTTCAATCTTGGCGTCCTCCTTAAGAAAGAGTAGAATTCAGCTCAGCCACTGTACCCTAAAGTAGCAAGGCTAGACGTATAAGCTTCGATCTTAGGGATATTAGCGGTGACTGTTAAGCATAGAGTAAGCACACATGATACAGTTTGATATTCGTGAAAACACGCTCAAACTGCTTGTGAAAAAGTATCCAGAAAACTATAGGACACTATAGGTTTTTCCGACTCCTCTCTTCCCCACTACCATGACCCAAAAAATTTTCATTTTAAGTTCCCTTAATTATTAGAAATTAATTGGTCTCGGAAGTTTATAAAAAAACCTTTTAAGCTCCCCAAACAGTCGTAAAGAGGGTTAAGAGAAACACCACTACCGCTACCACAATAAACTCATTAGCAATTCTTGGCGATAACTTCTCGCCCATATGGTACTGGATAATTCCGACTAACTCATAAAAAATTGCGGTTAAGA
>CAZKPQ010000052.1:0-6119 GCA_964554695.1 uncultured Gammaproteobacteria bacterium
GCGCTACCACTGCGCCACACCGGATTGCAAATACTGCGTAATTATACTTGCCGGTCTTGAAATTTCCAAGATTTTCATTCACACTAGACAAGTATGCTAAAACCCATTCCATTTGCTAATGCACTTGCGATCTCGACTCTCGCTTTCTCCCTTCTTCTTTGGATCATCTCTCTGGCCGCCCCAGTTCTTTTTAGGATGATCTATAACGCTCAGTTTATGGGCGCTAACGTTGCTTCTCTTTACGGGGAAACTCTCGACGCTACTTTAGTTTTCCCAAGTATCGTTATTCTTGTTGCTTCCGCCTGGGTCCTTGGCTTTGTCTGGGCGACTGTCTATAACTACCTTCTTAAACAAAAGAAATAGTTTCGTCTCCCTAGAAGAATTTTTACCTCGTTGCTAAGAAGAAAAAGAGGAAGGGTATTGCTGCTAACAGCGAGATCATACCCGCAAAAGCGTTTATGCCAATTGCCATAAATACTAGATACTTAGTCGATAAGAAGGGTTGAGCCTTAATCGTTTTTCTCCCCAGCTTTCCCTTATACCCAACTGGTATCGAAATCTCTCTGGCTGGTAGCTTCAAGCCCGATATCCCAAGTAATAGTCCGGGGATTGCTAGAAGAAGTGCCAGCGGTCCCGTAATCGAGAAGAGAAAAGAAACTATCCCCAAGATAATTGCTGCCCAGACTCGGTTCATTTAATTAAATTTAAGCTGACGCCAGGGAGGAGTCAAGATGGTTGACTTCAGCCGTTGGCTTGAACTATTCTAAACCCAATGCCCAATCCCAAGGCTGGGATATTTAATCTCTTCAGAGAGCGAGGCTCCTCAACCGCCCTTATATTACTTGGTATAGCGGCCGTCGCCGTTGTTGGTGGGTATCTTCTAGTAAATGGGAGAAGCCAAGGTAATAACAAGCCCCCCGAAACAGCTAAGCCCGAGGTTGCCAGTGAAACAAAGCCAGAGCCGGCAAAGACTCTTCCCGACTCAATCTATAGCCTGTTGACTGACAATGACATTAACCAGCTCGAGAAGGGTGGTATGACCATCTATAAGGGAAAAAATCCGCCTAATATTGAGGGAAACTATCTTTTTGACGCTCTCGTGGTCACTTATGATTCTGAGCTTGATGTTGTCGGGCGGGAAGTCACCACTGACGAATACGACTATTTTGGTCAGCGGGATGGGAAAATCAAAATAATGTATGACGGTGATGACAGCTCTATCACCGATGGCTTTATTTCTGGAGATGGGCAGTGTTTCACTCTCGCTAGCCAACCAAAATATCAAAGTGTGACAGTCAAGTCGTGTGATTATGAGGGAATAGAAGTCACCTCGGCTTGTAGAATCGTTGGTGGACTCGAGAAAGTTCAAAGAGCTGCCTATTTAAGAACCAAACAAGGAGACGACTGTGATAAGTTAATTCCCATTAACGGTCTACGAATTGTTCGCGAGCAAGATAATCTGGCCGAGCAACTAGATTAGGACTCCTCACTTATCTCAAATTCCGCTTTTATCTCTCCCGTCATTTTATTAACTCGGTACCAATTAAAAGTTGCCGTGTGTCCATCCTTAATCTCGTACACTTGTATGAGGTAAATGTCGCCCTCACTTCCGCTTTGTTCCACACGGCCGTTGGGAACTCTAGTTAAGTAGTCTTCAACTGCCGGCAGATCTCTAACTTTTGCAATCGCTTCTTCGGAGGATAAGCTAGTCACCACTTCCTGCTTTGGCGTCTCTTTCGTGGGCTTTCCAACCAGCCGAAGGCTAGTAAAAATCACTCCAGCCGCCGCTATTAGGATAACTAAAACAACTACCTTAACCATCGAATTTACTATTACCCCTTAAACTTAACAGTTGACACGAAATGTGTCTAGGCTAATACTTAACTTGCATGACTCTGCCCAAAAACTTCTCCCGCCAGGGAGTCGTTCCTCTCTTTCTCCTTATTCTTATTGGCGTTGTGGTCGTTGTCGGCGGAGGCCTCGTTGTTCGCCAGCAGTTTCTAAAGGAGGGGAAAACCGGCAAGACTACTTATAACGAGGCTAAGATAAAAGAACAGATTGAAAACCCCCAAGAATTGCCGGAGATAAAAGAAGAGCCTAAAGGAGAATTATCTACTGGAAACTATGTATATAAACCCAAGCCTGCTAGTGGGGGAACCGCCACTCTTCCCGCTTTTTCAATTACCCCCCCATCCGGCTGGGAAAAGTTTAGTCCGGGCGGCGTTACTCAGGTTCAGTTCAAATCCCCAACCGCCGACCGCGTCGACCAAGAAGACGGCTTATACGCTGAAGCCAAGCCCCAAATTTCTGTTAGCATCCAGTCTGCCCAAGGTCAAAGTCTCGATCAAATTCTGGCTCAAGTGCGGAAAACTATTACTCCTCCCTTCGAGGAAATGGACATCGTTTCCGACCAAAAAGTCACTTACGCCGGCAACGACGCTCAGCTCTTTGAAGTGGAATTAAAAGCTAAGGGTGTTGCCATTCGGACAATCGATTACTACTTTATTGCCGATGGCTTTCTCGTCCACACTGGCGGAACTGCCCTTAAAGAGTTTTGGTCAACCCACAACTCAGTCATTAAAGCATCGCTAGCAACTTTTAAACTGCTCTGAGTTTGACTATTGACACTGTCACTTGGCCGGTGCTTTACTTGAGTAAGTGAGCCACAAATCCGCCCGGCGTGGTGTCGCCGCTTCACCTCTTCTAATAATTGGCGCTGTTGTTGTCGGCATTATTGTTCTTCTCGTAGCTTCTGGTTCTCTCAAGTTCTCGGGCTACGTTCGGGTAGACGAACCGACGAAGACTCCTGAAGTTTCTTCGCCCGCTCCTGCCCAAAGTCCCGCTCCCGCTCCTCAAAAAACACCCACTTCTGCCGTAAAATTTGCTGCCGAAGGCTACTCGGGGACAAACTACACTATGTCCTACCCCGATGGTTGGGTCGTTCAAGAGTCGGGAAGTACCGTGGCGATCACTCTTAAAGAGAAAGAAGCCGGCATGCTTCTTATTACTAACCCACTGGGCTCTCTTGAGGGAGCAAAGCTAAGTACCATTGCTGACGCCAATAAACTTATTGCTAAACAACAATTCAAAAACGCCAACTTCCTTAAAGAGGAGGAGACTAAGCTCAATGGTCAAGCCGCCTGGCGTTACGAATTAACCGCTAATAACGACGGCACCGATATTCAAATCGTTTACTTTGTCTTAGCTGATTCTAATAATATGTATACTCTAATCGGGACTACTACTAAAACCAACTGGCCAGAGCTAGAAGAAAGCTTTTTGGAGTCCTTCGACACGTTCAAACTCAAGACCACCTAAGCGTCCTCTTTTTAAGATTTACTCCAAGTAGTCTTTAAGTTTTTTACTTCGGCTGGGGTGCTTTAGTTTTCTGATTGCCTTTGCTTCAATCTGTCTTATCCGCTCTCTTGTTA
Source organism: uncultured Gammaproteobacteria bacterium (assembly GCA_964554695.1). Taxonomy (GTDB): domain Bacteria; phylum Patescibacteriota; class Microgenomatia; order JAMCZE01; family JAMCZE01; genus CAZKPQ01. The sequence goes on from CAZKPQ010000052.1 coordinate 3,432, forward strand.
CCCCAAACGCTTTTCCAACTTCTTCTAAGGTCCTAGGTCTTCCGTCTTCTAGTCCAAACCGCATAATTAAGACCTTCTTTTCTCGATCATTCAAAGTTGCCAACACTTCTTCTAAATGTTCCTTAAGAAGCGCTTTACTCGTCTGTTCATAGGGGGAGGGGATATGTTCATCGGCAATAAAGTCTCCTAGTTGGGAGTCTTCTTCGTCACCAATCTTTGTTTGTAGGCTCGTTGGTTCCTGGGAGATTTTTTGAATCTCTAATACTTTTGCCGGATCAATCTCCATTTCTTTGGCAACTTCCTCAGGCGTCGGATCCCGTCCTAGTTCCGCTGTCAGTCTATTTCTAATTCGAACGTACCTGTTAATTGTCTCAACCATGTGGACCGGGATTCGGATAGTTCTTGCTTGATCGGCGATTGCTCTGGTTATTGCCTGCCGTATCCACCAGGTTGCATAGGTGGAAAACTTAAATCCCCTCCGCCAGTCATACTTTTCCGTTGCCCGTATAAGTCCTTGGTTCCCTTCTTGGATTAAATCCAACATGCTCATCCCGCGTCCCAGGTATTTCTTAGCAATTGATACCACTAGTCGAAGATTCGAGGAGATCAACTTGTCCTTTGCCCGTTTTTCCCCTTTCTCGGCTTTTTTTGCTAACTCTACTTCCTCCCTGGCGTTTAGAAGGGGGATTCTTCCAATCTCTTTTAGGTACATCCGCACCGGATCGGTCGCTCCAAGTTCGTCTAAAGCTGCTATTGATTCTAGTTCCTTTTCCAGGTCCGTTGTCGACTTTTGACTTTCTTCAATGTCTTCCGCCGTTGTTTCAAAGATATCAATGTTGGCATTTATTAGCCGGTCGTAGAGTTCATCAAGTTCTTCTAGGTGGTCCTCCGCCTTTGGAAAAACCGCCAATACCTCTTCCTGAGTTATAAATCCCGACTGTTTTCCTTTTTTAAGAAGCTCGAGTGCCGGTGGCCGAAGTTCCACCACTTTTTTACTCTTAGCTGCCTTTGTTGTGCTCGGGGTATGCCGAGGAGCGCTCTTAGCCTTAGCTTTAGCCATTTTGTTAGCGTGAATTCGAGCTAATTTTCTCTTGGTCTCCCCAAGAGGTCCAGCTCAAACAAACGTCTTCTGGTGCATTCTAGTGCCTTGTCCCTCTTCTGTCAACTCACCCGAGAACTAGTTGCTTTTGTTCAAGTAGGTTCTGAAGTGCCGTAGTCGCTTCCGCAAACTCTTTTTCTAGTTCCTCATTCTCCTCCTGCTTTTTAATTTCACTGCCTATTTTCTTAAGTCTCTCCCGAAGAGCTAACTCTTTAATCTCCCACGCTGTTTTTTGTACCTCTTGGGTCACCTCCAAATCGTCTTCCAAATTTATTCGGTTTTCCATTAAAAACAGTCGGTCGAATGTGGGCACTAACTCGGCTGGGATTACCTTTGAGAACAAGTTGGTATCGAATTTCCCTTGCGGTAAGACCACCTCCGACTTGGGGTTTGAAGAGAATGTCCATAAGAGTTCGTAAATCTTCCCCAGAGTTTCGTTCGAAAAATCACTCGCCGCAATTCGTGGAACTATTAAAAGTAAATAGTTTGATGGGTTGGGGGACTGGATAATAATCGACAAGAGATATTCTTCCAGTTTCTCACCGCGAGAGACGCTTTGTTTTTGATCTTCCTCTACTTTTACCGGTCTTTGTAAAACCGCTCCCTTTCGAAACTCTTTTCCTAGTTGTTCTTCCGTGTCTTCCACCGCTGCCCCCAGTTTCCCCGCTAGTTTTTTAATATAGTGTCCTCGAACCACCGTGTTCTCAATTGGATAAATATACTTCGCCACTTCCGCCACAATATTTTTTGCTCCCACCGGATCATTTGGGTCATAGCGTTCGAGGGCCGAATCGATAATAAAGTCATAAAAACTGACCGCCCCCTTAACTGCTTTATGCCAAAGCGATGGGTCTAATTTTATTAATTCATCCGGGTCCTTCGCCTCTGAAAATGTCACCACCTTAATGTTTAGCCCTACTTGATCAGCCGTCAAAATCCCTCGGTGGACGGCCGCATCGCCGGCAAAATCCGAGTCCAAAGATAAATGAATATTTTCCGTGTATCTCTTAAGAAGGTTTACTTGAGCAGCTGTTAAAGCCGATCCTTTAATCGCTACCACATTTCGAACCCCCGCCTGATACGAGGCGATTGTGTCAATCTCGCCTTCAACTACTACTGCAAATCCCTCTTTTTTAATCTCCTCTTTCGTTACATCAAGTCCGTATAGAGTTTCACCTTTAACATAAACTTCCGTCTCAGCTGTATTAATGTACTTTGCTTCCTTTACTTCTGGATCCAAAACTCTTCCGGCAAATCCAATCGGGTTTCCTCGGTGATCCGTTAGCCTAAACATTACTCGTCCCCTGAATCGGTCGAAGTAGTTCCCAATCCCTGACTTTGACACAAGTCCCGCTTCTTCTAGTTCTCCGGTGTTAAACCCTTTCTTGGTTAAAAACCCCAGAAGCGAATTCCAGCTATTTGGGGCGTACCCTATCCCAAAAAGTTTCCAGGAATTTTCCGAAATCCGCCGCGCTTGAAGATACTCCCGGGCTTTTTCTCCCAATGGGTGGCTTGTCAAAATATAGCTATAAAACTCCGCCGCCAGGCTATTTGCCTTAAAGATTCTCTCCCTCTTCTCCGTCGTTTTG
>CAZKPQ010000053.1:0-5729 GCA_964554695.1 uncultured Gammaproteobacteria bacterium
TGCATTCTTCCAAGAGTGGTTTGCAATTTTAGTCGCTTGGGCGGCGCTATTTTTATTTTATATGATGTCAACGAGACTTCATCCAGAGGAAACAGAGCACAAGATTACCACTCAAGGAATCGTATCGATGAATCACTCATATATTTGGGCAGAGTTGGGGCCATTCTGGTTTGCAGAAAAAAATGGCGAACACTTATTACATGTAGCCCACCGAAATATTTTTGGACAACTTATCATTTTAATTGATCCCCATGATCAAGAAATAATTCGAGACACTCTAGCTCACTATCTGCCCTACATTGAAGTTCCGGAAAAGTCAGCCACGGAAAAAATAACGGAGTGGTTTTCGAGAAGGTTCCCGATCGAAAAAAACTTACGAGCAACCGTAAAACTCCAAGAGGCTGAGCCAATTATCAAACCGGATCAAGTGCAGGCGCAACCGATAGTTGATCAAAACAATCCGCCAACCGAAAAGGCTCCGGAAACTAACTTGCCCTCCCTGGAACAGATTCTCGAAGAGATAAAAAAAGAGTCTTCCAGGACGGAAGAGAAGCCAACCTCGACCGCCTACTAATTATACTCTGGCGTCCTCGAGAGGAATCGAACCTCCATCACAGCCTTCGGAGGGCCGTACTCTATCCGTTGAGCTACGAGGACATGCGGGCGGAGAGTACAGGAGTCGAACCTGTTAGCCCTTACGGGCACTGGTTTTCGAAACCAGCGCATTACCGTCCTGCCCACTCTCCGTTCGGGCGCCCCCAACCCGAATCGAACGGGTATCAATTGCTCCGCAAGCAATTACTCTGTCCTTTAAGCTATGGGGGCAACTATTTTGCCGGCGATCTTCTCACCCCAGACAAACCCATACATTAAAAGTTCGTCTTTTAGATGAACACTATTATAGCTTAGGAAGCAGATACCACCAAAGTTTTTCCTGAAAGTTTTATTTTTGCTCCTCTCCTTTCGGTAAGTTTTATGGAATTGGCTAAGGGGTATAGAGAGAAGATTAGACCAGAATTCTTTCAATTTGTCCTCATCGTGGTAGTCATGGAGGTGAAGTCTGAGTCTCAACCTTCCCTCATCTATTTGACAGTTGCGGCGGAGCAGCTTTAGAAACAAGGCAACAAGTCTAGGATCCGTATTTGCGAACTTTAACACTCCTCGACCTTTGGCTCCTTCCGTCCAATAAAGCATAGCCAGTACTACCATTTCTAATTCCGAACTTAAGTTAATTTTTTTCATTTCCATTCTTATCTTTGAATCTATACCCTCGAGGAATTCCCTCCTTTTCCGTCGATTCATGTCAGCCCCTAGTGGCTGGATTTCTTTGATCCACCGGATTCTGTCCTGAAGAGTGAACTTCTCCGGACGTTTTATGCCCCGAACCCATTGATGGAGCGTACTTCTCGCTATTCCTAGCTTTTTTGAGAGCTGGCCATAACTAAAGCCTTGAGTCCTTAGTGATTTCGCTTGATCTTTTATTTCTGCCGGCCAGTGAGTTCTTAGCGGATTGACCATAATGTACCGTATATTAATTACGGTAGTTCATTTGTTCTAGTGAATCAAGGGTATAATCTTGACATGACCAGACAGTTTTCGGCTGGTGGGGTAGTGTTCAAACACCAAGATCACCAAATTCTTTGGCTTATTATCAAACCTCGACCAAGTAAAGATTTCCCCAAGGAAAGATATGGTCTACCAAAGGGGCTGATTGATAAAGGAGAGACAGCGGAAGAGACGGCAGTTAGGGAGGTTTGGGAGGAAACAGGGATAAAAGGGAGACTTTTGAAAAAGATTGGTGATGCTAAAGCGTTTTATAATTTTCGGGGAGAGAAGGTCTTTAAAATTATCAGCTACTTTCTAATGGAATATGAATTAGGGGAACCAGGGGAAAACCCAGAAGTAGAAAAAATTATCTGGCTCCCCTACCCGGAAGCCCACAAGACACTTAGTTATAGCGGGGACAAAGAGATTTTAAAACGAGCAGCGGAACTGGTAGAATTAGGCACGCAAGATAAACTTTTTTAGGAGGAGTCGGATAGTGGCCCATTCCGTTCGCTTGGAAAGCGAATGAGCGAAAGCTCGCGCGAGTTCGAATCTCGCCTCCTCCGCACAAGTACTAAGAAATCGTTCGTAAGGAAAGAGAGTCAAAGAGACGACTAACGTCGACTGAGATGGAGGTGTAATATAGAGCTAGATGAGTCGGCACGGAAATGTTCTTTTAATTATTCTTCTAGTTGTAATGGTAACAACGGCAATAGTTGGTTACTGGTACTGGAGAAGTACCAGTAACGCCCAGAAAGAGGTGTCTTCCGGGCAAGAAAAAATAGACTCCCAGACGCCGACAGCGAGGTTTTTAACGAAGACAGGCCGTCTGGAGCTTTTTTTCGAAAGCCCAAATTACCCGGCGAGAAAAAGCAATGAGGCTGCCTATGGGGGTGAAAGGTTTAGTGGCCAGCGATATGTTTTAGGTGGAGGCCCTATTCGAAACTTCTATATTGATTACTATTCCTCAGCCGAGGACCTGAAGCAAAGAACGGAATTTTACCGAGATGGTGATGGTGATAATGCGGGGGTTGGCTGTTTTTTAACCAACGAAGTAGTAGAAGTGGGAAAAATTAAAATGCAGAAAACTAGCTGCTACTACAATCCGATTGGGGTAACAGCATCTGGAAAATATCAGGAGGGGGTCTCAACGTTAACAGGAAACGAATGTATTTACTGGATTGATGGATCCAAAACGGAAGCGTTGTATTTTTGGGCAGTAGCCGAAGAGGGTCATGATACCTGTAGCTACCTCAGGCGAGAACTAAAGGGTTTGGCAAGTAAATTTATAGAAGGTGGGAAGCAGATAGTAGGTGTAATTCGACAGAGTGGTCTAGCAGAAGACGAAAAACAAAGACTAGGCTTACCTTTGGCGAAGTATCAAGTGACGGATCTTGAGAACAGCTCGACAGTCCAGGGATATTTCTTAAAAGGAGACGATAGAAAATCGGCTCTTATGGAAGGAAAGTGTGTAGTTGCCGTGGGGGAAGTCGACACTGGTTGGGAGAAAACCCACAACCTAGGTGACTCATATCAACGGTCGGTGCTAACGGTAAATGAAGTCGAGCCGATAAGCCAAGGCAGTTGCCAGCCTTACCCCAAAATAATTGAGGCCGAGAGATTTAGAGATATGGAGAAACTTAAGTTTCAAGGGAAGGTTAGAAGGGAACGGAGACCGGCACCAGATATAAACTATGACTACAGTTTGGAGCTTTCAAAACCCTACCTTGATAAGACCAGTTCTTCCGGGTTACCACAAGAAGTTAAAATATTGGTACTAACACCAGTAACAAATATGGTCTGGCGAGAGATAGAAGAGCGACTAGGGAAACAAGTCGAGGTAGAGGGGTATTTAGTTTGGGGCTACGCGGAGTCGAAGCACCTAGAAGTTATAAATTTAAAATGAAATCGAATCAAGGAAGTGTTTTTTTAGGACTTTTAATCGGCGTCGGAATTGCCATAGTAGCCTCGATTGTAGTGGCGCTAGTGATTTTTGTAGTTACCTACTTGTTTATTGCAAGGCCGTACCAGATGGTGGGAAAGTCGATGCAGCCCACTTATGAACATGGGCAGTATATTCTGGCAAATTCAATCGCCTACAAATTTGGTGAGCCGGAGAGAGGGGACATAGTCATTCTGAGTTCACCAAAAAATGCGGACATTGATTTTATTGAGCGAATAATTGGTCTACCCGGAGAGCGGATAAAAATCAGCCAGGGAAGGGTGTACATTAACGGCGAAGCACTAAAAGAGTCGGGCTATCTTCCCGAGGGAACTGAGACGGGATCCGGGAATTTTCTTAAAGAGGGCGAGGAAGTAGTGATTCCGGAAGGAAAGTACGTGGTAATGGGAGACAATCGGGGGCACTCCGCGGATTCGCGAGAGTTTGGGTTTATTGATAGGGAGAAAATCTATAGCAGGGTTGCCTTCTGCTATTGGAATTGTAAGTAAGTGTTGAATACCGGAGTTATTTAGGGTTTAATAAAGTTAATGGACGGAAATACCAATCCTCAGGGGCCACAACCGGCGCCTACACAGGCCCCGACCCAGCAGCCACCAGCGGCAGCGGCTCCAGCAGAAACCCCTGTCCAAATGGCCGCTACAGCTCCGATGCCATCTTCTACTCCGAGTCCAGTAATGGAAGAACCCGGAGGAAAGAAGAAGTTATTGTTAATTATTCCGGTAGTAATCCTACTTCTTCTTGTAGTTGGGGGCGGAGGCGCTTACGCGGCGATTATTAAGCCCCGGTCAGACGCGGTGAAGTTCTCAAATAAAACGGTGGCCTTAGCCACGCCAGTTCGGACAGGTATCGGAGCGGTGGGATCGGCAGTTAAAGAAATTGTAAACATTGTCACCGGACAAGGTCAGGACAGCTCAACAACACCGACCGAGCTTCTATTTAACATTGACACGAGCGATCTTCAGGCAAGCCTGCCAAAGCTAACGGGGCAAGGACAGGTGGCAGGAGTAGCGACCACAAAAGAGGAAGAGGCAGAAAAAAATGCCTTAATAGCGGAGTTAGGGAAAGTAACGAAGGCGTTCAAGGAAAATGGTGATTTTGGAGTTAGTACTAAAGTATTAGGGGAAAGTTCGATTGAACCAGAGATAGTATCACAGCTTCGGAAACTAAAAGACGTATCCAGTTCGGCGAAGAATGAGGCAAATTCAGCGGAAGAGGATTTGAAGAGCTTAACCGAGTATATGGCAGCAAATGGAGGGCCGGCAGGAAACGCTGACCTTAAAGAGACAGTTGGTGAACTATCGAGCTTAAATGAAAGAACGGAAACGTATTTAAGTGAAGCCAAGAAAACTTCGGACTATTACTATAAAACGGCGGACATTAGGGTCCAGCTAACACCGTTCTTCTACTCGTTTATTACGGTGGTGACAGATATTGCCAGAGCACCGGATCCAAGAATTTATGTGGGGAGACTTGACGAACTAACCAAGACCTTAACAGAGATTGAAGGTTCACTTAAGGCAGTGAAGACAAGCGAGTTACCAGCGGGGATGGAACCAATTCACAATGATAACCTTAAAACAATCTCGACACTGAAAACGAGCCTTTTGAAACTTCGGGCAGCGGTTCAAAGCCTAGATGCGACAGCATTTGTAAGCGCCTTGGTAACTTTGCAACAAGACTTAGAGCCACTGGGGACGAGGGCGGCTACCCAGGAACTTAATTTCTGGCAGAATAATACAATTCTTCGGGAACATGAAAGCCTAGCGGGCCAATACCAAAGCGCCGAAGAGAAGCTAGGTAGCTTTGCGGAAAAGAATAAACTTCCCTTCTAAGAAACTAGTAAACGTCTCCCCCGGTTAACCAACTAGTTTAGAACTTCCCTAATCTACAACGGACAAGTGGTAAAATGCGGCCAGCGCCTATGTCCGAGGTTGATCAGATCAAACAGAAGATAGATATTGTCTCCTTGGTATCGGAGTTTGTGTCTCTTAAAAAAACCGGGGCAAATTTTAAAGGCGTCTGTCCATTTCATACTGAAAAAACGCCGTCATTTATAGTGTCGCCGGAAAGGCAGATTTGGCACTGCTTTGGGGGGTGCAATGATGGGGGGGATATCTTCAAGTTTTTAATGAAGATAGAAAATATTGAGTTTCCGGAAGCTCTACGGATACTGGCGGACCGGGCGGGTGTAAAACTATCGGAGAGCTATCAAAAAAGCAAA
>CAZKPQ010000054.1:0-5688 GCA_964554695.1 uncultured Gammaproteobacteria bacterium
TGGGCACGCGGAAGAAAATATTTCGTTTCGTTAAGAAGTTGGTAGTTTATCTCTTCGACGGGACGATTTTGTTTATCGTAGTCGAGAGTGACGTTTGAGAACTTGAAGTCTGGTAGATAAAACTTCAAACTATCAGATTCATAGTCAGCGTATACGGTAGCGGTGGTTATTCCTCGATCTTTAAAAAAGGCAACTTGGCCCTCGAGGGGGCCGTTATACGGTTGAGGAAGGGAAGAGACGTACTCCCAGAAAAATGAACGGACAACCCACGAAGAACGAAGCTGGGATGGGTGTAAGAGTCGTTCGGAAAAAAGATAAAGGAGATTTGAAGAAATTAAAAGAACTACGAGAGTTATACCAAGAAGACGATTTATCCTAATGAGTTTTGCGGCGGCTAGGCCAAACAATATTGAGAAAACAGGGATAAGGCTGATTAGGTAACGTTGGCCAAATTGAAGAAAGTAACTAACAACAATAAGGTGGGTGATAGCTCCAGCAAGAACAAGACCTAGGAACCGGCGACTCCCCCATTCCCTTTTTAGAAGAAGTAGGGCAGACGTCGGAATAAGAAGGACAAAGGGGGCGTAGAAGGAATTTATGATATTTAGATAGTCGCGTAGTTTTAGAAGAACAACGATTACTCCATTCCAATAACGCAAAAATCCGAGATTTCCTTCTTGAGTGGCCGGTTTAAAAAAGAGTAGCCAGAGAGCGGCTTGGAAAAGGAAGATTATGGTGGCAAGAGCGGTTGGTTTTTTAAAGAAAGAGGCAATAAGAATAGGGAGATTAAAGGCAAAGGCCAGAACAAAGTTCGAGTGAAAATTCGCAATCATCGCTAGGCCATAGAGGGCGGCATAGAGAGAGCGGTTAGTCTTTAGAAAAAGGAAGAAAGTGTAATAGGCAGCGAGAGAGAAAAAGATAGTCGAGCCGTAATAGCGGGCTTGACGGAAAAAGAGATAGAAGAGAGTGTTGGTTGCCAAGATAAGAGCGACAAGAACAACTGCCGGTTTATTTTTGTTGGATAGAAGTTCGGTAAGTTTTAAGGAAAGAATAAAGGTAAAAAGACCCAAGAGGGCAAAGGGGAGACGAGCGGCAAAAGTAGTAGCGCCAAAAATGGTGAAGGAACCGGCGACCAGGTAGTAAGAAAGCCAAGTGTTCCAGGACCAGATGAGTTTGCCAGCAAAGGGCTTACTATCGGCCCCATGTTCAGTGGTTACGAAGTAGTCATTATCCCAAGTAACGGGCAGGGCGAAGCGGGTGATGTTTCGAGCGATGAGAGCGACTTCGCCTTCGTCTTTCCAAAGAAGGGGTGAGTCGAGACGAAAGAAAAGAAGAAAGGTTACTAGAAGGGTGAAAAAGATGAGGAAAATTTTATATGGACTAAGCTTCATGAAATTTTACTCGCCAAAGAAGAACGGCAAAGATTAGAAAGGAGAGGACAGAAACGAGATTACTTAGAGTTCGTACTGGGGTATCGGTAAAGATACCCTCAACAGTGTGAGTACCAGGCGGAATGTTTAAAGTAAGGAGACGATAAGGGTTGTTATCGGAAAAGGGAGCTAGCTTGCCGTCAAGGTAAGTAAGCCAGCCGGGAAAGTGAGTAATATTTAATCTAAGAACAGAAGCGGTTGGAGACGAGGTAACAAGGGTGAATTTATGAGGAGAAAAGTTTTCTCTTAGAACTTGGGGGGTTCCCGAAAGGAAATGAAATTTACTTTGAGTTAGATCAGTTTTCTCAAGATCGACACCAACGGTTTTTTGGGGAGTTAACCTAGTGGCAAAGCCGGCGGGGAGATATTCAAAGGAAGTAGAACTAACGCGCCAGGCCACTTCGTCCCAGGTGGTAGCTTTGTCATCAGTGAGATCAAGTCGGTAGGCAGTAGGGACGAAATATTTGCCGTTGAGGAAAATGACAATAAGTATCGCACTAGCAGCAGCGAAGTATTTTAAGGGTTTTGGAATGTAACCCATAAAGGCAGCGGCCAGGAGCGAGGAAAAGAGAGTGGTGAATTCTAGAAAGCGCCAAGGAAACTGTAAGTACCAGAGTGGTTGGACTATGTCCCAGAAGGGAGACGCAAAAGCAGTAGTCATAAAAAGCGAGAAAAGAAGGAGGAGGAAAGTAAGAAAAATGCGGTAGCGTTTGGGGCGAAAGATGACAGCCAGGATTAAAGCGGCAAGGGAGATAAGAAGGTGAAGTTTCCCGACTTTAAAGGAGAGTCCGTCAAGGCAACCAGCGGTCGACCCACCATAACCCCAGAGACTATTCCAAAGCTGAGACGGACAGACAAAATGGAGCTTATAGGAAGCAAGATTTTTTATTAGGAGAGAGTCAACAAGGGTAAACTTTTTTTCTAAAAGGGCTGGGAAGACGAAAGAGGCGGTTAGACCAAAGGTGAAAGCGGTAAAAAGAAGAAAATGTATTACTGAAACGAAAAAGCGGTCCCGGTTGTGAGCGAGAGCAAAGAAAAAATACCAAGCAATGACAAATGGTAAGAAGGGCAGAAAGATTAAGTTGTGGGTCAGCATGAGAAGAGACAGAAAAAGAGCTGTCAGAAGACTATTTTTCAAAGAAAGATAACGGGCGGCCCGATAAGCAAAGAGGAGAATTAAGGGAAGCCAAACGAAAGAAAAGAGTTCGGCGAGGGCACCCCGAACGTAAGCGTCAACCGCGTGATAGGGAGCGTAAAGGTAGAAGACGGCAGCAACAACGGCCGGGACTTTGCCAAAAAACTCCCGAGAAAGAAAGTACATCGAGAGAGCGGAACCAAGAAGAGCGGTCGCCCAGACCAGCTTAACCGAGTCGATAAAACTAAAACCAATAAGGTGAAAGATTTCCCCAAGGTAATAGACGAAGGGGGGATAAAAGTTAAAAAGGGGGTAGCCAAAACCAAAGCCGAGCCCTTCGACCCAGCGGACGGGAAATTGGAAAGCAACTAAGGCCCTATGAAACTCAAAAAGACGTGCGATCTGTTGATCGTCGTGCATAAGAAAGAGACCGGGCCGAAGAAGCGGAATGATAGTTCCTAGTGAAAGGACAGCCACCAGGAAGAGGGGTAAGAGTCTTGTCAATTTTGTTCTCATACCTTCTTAGCTAGTTTTAAAAGCTGGAAACCGTTTGGAAGTGGCCAGGACCTTATTATATTAAACTCGCCGAAGGTAGAAATTTCCCACGAAGTGGTTGGGGTAAGAATGATACCTGGTTCAGTAACAACGTAAAGAAGATCAGCATTTTTATAGTCAGTGGGGGGAAGAAGGAGGCGGGAATCAAGAAAAAAACGAAGAGGAATGCCCTGGCTTTCGCCGGCATGAACGAGGCTAACATTAAAAGACTTTCTCGGAGGAAGATCGGAATTTATTAACCTTACAGCACGTCTTATACCGCCAATGGCAAGCGGCGGTTTCTTAAAGTAGGCGGCGAGATTTCCGACGACCAAGGAGATAGTCAGACCGGCGACAAGGCCTAGACGGAGGGGACGAGGAAAGATATTTAAGAACCAAAGGAGTGAGGCAGCAAGGAGAATAAAGAAGGGGGTGAAAGCGGGTATAAGATAGTTGGGAACATTCTCGCGAACAAAGAAGATACTAAAAAGCAAGGCTCCGATGATCTGAAGAAGTGAAATAACCTCAAGTTTCTGGAGACGAGAAAAAATCTTTAAGAGAAAAGCGCCCATGAGAGTGAAGGCGAAAAGAGCAATAAGGGGAAGGTCTCTTCCTAGAAGGATCTGACTAGTTGTTTCCGACCAGTAGCTAATTTGACTAAAGTTACTTTGTAAATGAGGGCGAGATAGGAAGGATAGAAATGCCTGGAAGTTAAAAAAGTTACTTTTTACTTCAAAAGCGATTAAAGGAAAGAGGCCAATAAAGAGCCCCAAGAGAAATTTAGTGGTCTGGCGTAACTTAAGAACAAGGAGGCTTGGAAGAAGAAGAGCCAAGCCATCGTAGTGGATTTGGAGAGTAAGACCAACGACAAGACCCAGGATTATTGCCAGAACAGATGAAGGTTTTTCCCAAAGGCGGGTCAGAATAACAAGAAAGAGGGTGGTCCAGAACAGAGGATAAAAGGCAAGGAAAGTTTGACGGGAGTAGCCGACAAGAAGTGGCGAAGCCACGATAAAAAAGGCAACTAGAAAAGCTTGGAACTTACGATTTCGATTCCACAAAAAAAGGTAAAGAAGAACTGCCGAAGCGAGAATAAGACCGGCTTGAAAGAAAGTACCGGCAAGAGGGTCACCTCGGAAGATAGCTAGAAAGGGAGCGAGAAAGTAATAGATAATGGCGCCGTTTCTTACTTCAGCAATCGAGGTTTTGGTACCAATTAGTCGGAGGTCGCCATTTAATATATCTTCAGCGATTCTAAGTTCAGTAACTTGGTCTGTTCCAAAGTAGGAGTAATCCGGAAGGTGGTAAAAGCGAAGAATAATTCCTAGAAAAAGAAGCAGCAGAATAAGCGGGTATTTCATAGGGAGGGGTTAACAGTGGGACTAATTACCCGGTAAAATTCTTTGCCGGTTGGATCAATAACTGAGTAAAGGGGGGACGATAAAGGCTGGGGGAGCTCTTCCGGAGTAGCAACAACCAAATCGCGAGAGGTAAGGGAAAAGGAGCTTAGGTCGGTTACAAAGTAGATATTTTGGAGACGACTAGTAACAAAGTAGCCCTCAGCGGTTTGGTAACGGTCGATAGTCCCAGATTCATGAAAATCCGAAGGGTTAACCGGAAGAAAAAAGAGAGCGGAGATGTAAGGAACGCTACCCTGGTAATTACGGGAGATGAAGATTCTTTCGTAGTTAGATTGATTGTGACTTACAAACTGGTAAAGCTGTCGGAAGCCGTAGTTAGTGTAATAGGCGTTGGTGGTTGGAAAAACGGCAAAGTAAGAGACAAGAAAGCGGTGGATTAGAAAAACGAGGGCAAGGGGGACTAGGAACCCTAATAGTCGGTTTCTCAAGCGCAAAGTAAGAAGCCCAAGAGCGGAAAGGGTGGCAAAAAGCGGAGAGGTAAAGGCAAGACGACTAATTTCTCCGGTCCCAGTGAAACTATTAGCGACCGGATAAATAAGTAGCCAGGCCAGAAGAAATCGGAGTCGAGGATTTTTGGAGAGAAAGGCAGCTAAAACTCCCATAGCCAGGGTGATTATCTCGATAGAATGAACGAGACCAATTTTGGGAAGCAGGTTTTGACGAAGAAAGGTCCCATCAAATGCAAGAAAACTGGGGGAAAAGTGACCGGTATAGTTTTCGACGTAGCTTTGAGCAGACAATACGAATTTATTTAGGCTAAGGCGGCAAAAGGGGCCGAGAGTTTTTCGACAGTAGCCAATTTGGTGATTAAGAATGTTTATTCTCTCGGGTGAGGAAAGATTCGTTGCCTGATTGAAACGGGCCCGACCAGCCCCAGAAAGAACCGCAAGGGAAGCCCAGAGGATAAAAATGCTGATAATAATTAATGGGAGGAGTTTCTTTTTAGGAGAAAAAGGCAACTTAACGAGCGTTGGAGTAAACAGTCGAAGAAGAACAAAGAAGAGAGGAACCAGGACGAGAAAAATATGATAGGAAAGCATGGCCAGGCCAAAAAAGATAAGGGATAGAGGGAGACTCCAGGCAGTACGGGGGCGCAGGAGGAAGAAACCGCCTAAAAGAAAAAGTAAGGTACCAAAGTTGCCCTCAAAAACGAAGCGGTTCCAACCTA
>CAZKPQ010000055.1:0-5669 GCA_964554695.1 uncultured Gammaproteobacteria bacterium
TCCCAATCCCGACCACCCGCAGGACAAACGGGGACTTTAGCTTTTTTAGCCACTCTTTCCGGTCATCAAGAATCGAATCCATCTACTCTGTCGGCTCGCCACTAGCCGCCCCCTTATATTTTCCAGAAATCTCTACCGTGTAATTTTCACCTTCCAAACGAAGCCCTGTTAAGACTCGGTTAGCTAAGCTGTCTGCTTCCCCTGTTCCCAGAGTCTTAAGAATCTCAATCGTGTTTTCCGCAGATTTAGCCACCAGCGACGTCGAAACTTTCTGTTCCCCAGTAACCGTCAGCTTATTTACTTCCATCCTGCCCTCCGCTAATCGAAAGACCTCCGATACTGGCCCTTTAAAATCAACCGCCGCTTTTCGAATCTCAGTAATTCCCAAAACCCTTTGCTTAACCAATTGGATATCTAAGACCTCAGATTCCTTTCCCGCTAATTGACTAAGAAGCTTGGCTTTCGCCGTCTCCGCTTTTTTAACCTGCCCGCCAAAAAACCAGTTCGTCCCAAGAAGTATTAAAAAGACAACCCCTACCACCGCTGTCACACTAGCTGCTATTAAAAACCCCTTGCTCTGGATCTCAACCTGCCGCCGCGACTCGACATTTTTAGGCGGTAAAAGATTAATCTCGATCATACTTCTTTTAAAGCTAGTCCCGTACTAGTTGCAAAGATCGCCCCGTTCCCCCCGATTAACTTTGCCTGAGCTTCCGTTAGTTCCACCTGCCAAAACGGGTTACCGACTAAAACTTCAACCCCTACCGTCTCTGTTAGGTAGGGAACTAGACCTTCTAGAAGACTCCCACCTCCAGTAAGAAGAATTCGTCTTACCCCCTCCGCCCCAGCTTTAGTAGCGTAGAAAGCAAGAACTTTCTTAATCTCTCCCACAAAACTCTCGATAATTGGCCGAATGGTGGTACTGACTTTCCCTTCCAGTTTGCCCTCGTCAAGACCGTAACTTTTTTTATATTCCTCCGCTTGGTTTACCTGCAAATTAAGCTCTTTAGCAATCGCCCTAGTTAGTGCCCGGCTTCCAAAAGATGACGGCTGCACTAAAGCTATCTGGTCGTCGGCTACAACTCCCATGCTTGCCCCATCCGCTCCAAAGTCAACTACCAGGGTTGGGGGCGCCCCCACTTGTCCTTCGACCGTCGATCGCACTACCGAAAACAGTTCTGTCTCAACTGCAATTACCTCCAGTCCTGCTTTTGAAACTACATTCATGTAACTATTAACGAGTGTCATTGGGGCTGCTACCAGAAGAATTTCCATCTTCGCTCCGGGACCCCCCATCCCTTCTGTTCGCAGAACTACATGTTTGTGCACTACTTCCGCTAGTGGCACCGGGATGTATTGTTCCGCCTGCCACCGAATTGCCGCCGTTAGTTCCGGTTCTGGAAGGTACGGCATTTCAATCACTCGAGAGTAAACCTGCGACTCTGGCAAACTAATCGCCGCTAGTTTCGTTGAGACCTTTGCCTCTTTTACTAACTGTTTTAGCCCTTCAGTTACCGCGACGTCTTTCTCAGCTCCAGTTAAATTCTCCGGAATTGGCCAGTCCCCAATTGCCACTAGCTTATACTTTCCCGGTCCGGGTTCTAACGAGGCTAGTTTGACACTAGAGCTTCCAATATCTATCCCTACATGTTTTCGGAAATGACTCTTCTCTTGGGCAGCCATACATATCCATATTACGAAACTTTGACTAAAGAAGAAAGCCGCCGCGAGGTAATGAGGAAAAGCAGTTCTAGACTATTTTATAATGCTTCCAGCCGAAAAAATTACGTTATCAAAAACCGATGGTAGGGCAGGGGATTCCCGGGTGGCACTCACTTTCTTTATTGTTCCATCAGCCATTCGAGCAGAGACCGTCGCGATAAAATGTTGTACTCCTAGTCTCCCCGGGCTTCCCCCGGAACTCTCACTACAAATCGCAATCTTAGCTGAGCCGTATAAAGGCTTAATCCGGATAAGCCTATCATCCGCCAGACCATTCCCCCCTTGGTCGGCACCAAAAAATCGCGGCACACACCTTGCCGATCCGTATGCCGTCTGGAATCCCGGTGCACATACCGGTGTCGCCGTTGTGATACATCCTCCCGTGCCACTGTCTGCCTGACTGGATAAAAATCCATTTCCGGGATTGGACGACCCATTGTAGGCCTTTCGGACAATGCTCCCATCACCTCTCACGTAAATTACCTCCACCGCTACTTGAGGATTGTCCCAAACAATCGAAAAATCCTTTACGTTATTTGATTGGATATCTTCTAGGCTAACTTCAAACACTCCGTCTTCGTTGACCTCATTCTGCCAAGCGTAGTCGGCCGTGTTTCCACACACCTGGTAGGTTAGACCGTTGGTAGCAATTCCGTCAATCACAAAGGTCCCCGGAACTACTCCCGAACTACATCCATTTGCATCAAAGGTTATCTGGTCTGAGTTTAAGTCCGAAAGCATCTTTTGTAGTCCTGCCTCCGCTGCTGCTAGCGCCTTTGTTCCCGTTTCTACTTGGCTAACTTGGTGTAAGTCTGAAAGTGATCTCGAAGCTACTGACAACGCCCCGGTTATCCCAAGAAGTGCTAACAGAAGTACCAATACAGTTACTTGCCCCCGTCTAACTATCTCATTCATAAAAAAAGGTTATCACAATTTAACTCGGGAATCAGTATCTTCTAGGCACTATCGTATCGGCTACCTTAATAATCGCACAATTTGCAGGTCGACTAGCACTTAGGTCGCTTTGCTGAACCCATACCGAGACCCCCACCCCGTTTCCAGTTGCCACTCCTTGGGGTAGGGAAGTCGTTCCGTCTACTTGGTACAAAACTAGCCCGTTGGTGCAAGCTCCTACCCGACATTCTCTACTATTCCCATTACAGTTCATTACCGCAACTTGGTTGGAATTAAGTCTAGCCGTCGTCGGTGTTCCGTCTCGATAGATGGTCTTTGTCAAAACGCCCGTACTGTCCTGAACAAAGGCAACCCCATCTCCGTCATCTAAACATGTTCCCGCCACCGATCCCTTGGAAATATTCACCGTTACTATCCCGGGATTCCCTGACACCGTGTAGTAAATACAGTTTGAAGCTCTAATTTCATTGGCAACTTCTGTCAGGATTAAGTTGGCATTTTGTCGGACCTCATTTTCAATCGTTGCTTTCGTCCCATTATTCATCGCCTGAAGTAAAAAATCCGTCGCCGCCAGAATTAAAATCCCAAACACTCCCAGTACTACCACCAGTTCTACTAATGTAAAACCCTTTCTCATCGCGATTTAAAAACTAATAGTTATAAAAGTAGGTTTCGAGTGTCACGTCTCGCTGGTCTCCTTTGTCGAGCCACCAAATAACCACCGTCGCCTTTACCCGACTACCCTCATTAACTAACTTAACCTGTCGTCTAAAAAAAGTTTCTACCGCTACGCACGAAGTGGGGTAACAGCTCAGGTACCCCGTCGGCGTACACGGTATTTCTCCTACTAGCGTCCCGTCTCGGTAACACCTCCCGGCCAGGCTGCCGTTACCAGCTAGTGACGCATATTTATTATTTTGGTAATAATCACGGACCTGCTCAATTGATTGTTCTGCTAAAACCGCTGCCCGGTTTCTAAGCTTAGCATTATTATTGGCTGCGAGTATTTGTATCGTTAAAAGAATAATCACCGCCCCAGCCATCGACAAAACTAAAAGGGCAATCATTGTTTCAATTAAACTTATCCCGCTATTAAGTTTTTTCATTTCAACTTCATCACTGTTCGTAAATTCGGCTAATCTCAATTCCATTTCCCGAAACCACTACCGTCCGCGTTCCGCCCCCCCCGGTCCGACTAAAAGTCACATTTATTGGGGTTGCAATCTGGGTCGTTCCCCGACAGGCATAAAACTGCCCACCAAGGCACCCACCACACTGATTGGCTAAAAAGCTTTGTCTGGAATTATGACTAAAGCAAATGTATACCCCGGTTCCTCCTGTAACACTCATTGTTACACCGGGATACTGACTCGTCAGATCAATGGTTCTTGGGCTACTATTTCCAAGGACTTGATATCTCGTCGCACTTTCAATGTAAATCCTTGTAACGTTTGTCCCGTCCGCCCCGGTCCTTGCTCGGCTCTGAGCTGCTCTTGCTGCCGAGAGAAACTCTTTTTGGGCATTAACCACCGACTGTTCGTTTCCAAGTCCGCGTACCCCCGCAAACGCAATCCCTCCAATAATCCCTACCAAGGCTAGAACCACCAGAACTTCAACCAGCGTTATCCCAACTCTCCTTAGATACCCACTACTTGAAGAATTCTCTCTTGCCATAGGGCAGCCACAACTAGGCCAATAATTAAGAACGGTCCTAAAACTATTGTGGCAGAAAGGGCTGTTCGCTTCAAGGCAAGAAGACCCGTTGCTACCGCTCCGCCAATCATAAACGCAGCCCAAATACCAATAACGGTTCCCGGCCAGCCCAACACTATCCCAACCAGAAAGGCTAGCTTCGCATCCCCAAGTCCCATACCTTTGAACCTAGTTACCCAAGTGACCAAGAAAAAGGCTGCCGCGGATAGGCTAGCTACTAAAATTCCCTCTGCTAAGTCCCGGCCTCCGATAATGGTTTTTACCGCCCCTACTGCTGTCCCGATTATTACAAACTCGTCTGGGATTATTCCGTAAATTAGATCAGCAAAAAAAATCCCCACTAAACAAAAAGCAATTATTTCAAGCGATACTCGATAAAGTAGGGGAGAGCCGCTCGTTAAAACCCAGACTAGGATAAAAACTACCGCCATCAGACCCTCCACCACCGGATATTGCCAGGGAATCTTCTTATTACAATTCCGACACCTTCCTCGAAGTACTATAAACGACACGAGGGGAATATTGTCCCACGTTGAAATCGGCCTTCGACACCAAACACAGACACTTCTGCCAAGAATCGTTCTTGGCGCCTGTTCGTCGGACAACCGCCAAATAAGGCTATTTGCAAAGCTCCCAAACACTAATCCTAATAATCCAACCAGGGCCAAGTCCATTATCTTTCCATAAAAATATCCTCGGTTTTGATTATAGCCGAGGATATTTGTCTCAAGAAATTAAACTACTCAGCACAAGCGGCATCATCAAGTTTACCTCCGGCTGCATTTTCGTCTGTCGCCCGCCACATCTGGATATCTCCAGCTGCATCTGGTTCTGTTTCTAAAGCCGCACAAAGGGCAAACCCGCTCCCGTCTGCAGAAATGTATTGATATTCATCATTACCATTGGTCGCCGAGCCTCCTGTTGGCGCTGCGGGTACATCCTGCATAAAGTTTGTCTCAAGTTCATCATTAATACTCGTTGCTGCATCGCCTGCTGGTGATTGCGTCGGATACGCCCCATTCTCAGTGTAGTAAGCTTGTAGAGCCGTCACGATGTTATGAACATCGCCTTTTCTTTTAGCGTCTCTTGCTTGAGCTTGAACCCGTGAGAAATACACAATACCAAGTGTCGCCAAGATACCAATTACGGTGATGACGATCATCAACTCAACTAGTGTAAAACCGCGCTTCGATCTCTTTGCCTGCTTAGTTACCCTCTTACCTCTGAAAAGTTGTAATAATTTTTTAACCATTCGTCACCTCCTTTAAGGTTGCCTAAATACCCTCGTTCCACCGCCTTCTTTTTGTAAGGTTAGTGTG
>CAZKPQ010000056.1:0-5500 GCA_964554695.1 uncultured Gammaproteobacteria bacterium
AAAAGAAAAGGGGGGAGTGCCAGTAAGGTAGAGGCCAAACATAATCATCCGAGAAACCCATTTAGTGACAATCTCCCAGCCGGTTTCAAGAACGGAAGTGGGGTAGAAATAGTTAAAGTCGGAGGAGTTGGGGTAACCTAGGGTAACAAGGGGCCACTGGCCGGAGGAGAACCAAGTATCAAAGGTATCGGTTTCCTGGAGAAAGCGGTCACCGGGACGAGTAGGACTAATAATAAACTGGGAATCCTTTGAAGCCCGGAGAGTTTGAAGACCGGATTCGATCTCGGAAAGGGGATGGTCCTTTAAGAGTTCAGAGATTTTGCCAGAGAAGCGAGTTTTTTCGGAACCCAGAAAACTAACCGAGAGATTAGGATTGTCGTCAACGTTATACCAGGCAGGGATTCTAATCCCCCAGACGTTTTGGCGAGAGATGGCCCAGTCGTGCATAACTTCGATCCAGCGTTTGTAGGTGATTTCGCGCCACTTGGGAAAGATTTTTACTTGACCTTTTTTAACAACCTCCCAGGCCGGCTTTTTTAAGGAGTCGACCTTGATAAACCAATTGGGGAGGACGGTGGGTTCAATATCGTGACCGGCTTTGCAGAGCTTAACGGTATGAGAATAGGAGTCGTCGACTTTTTCTAAGAGGCCATCGGCTTTCAGATCCTCAACCATGAGTTTTCTTGCCTCGGGGACTTTTTTGCCGTGGTAGCGCTCGGCTCGCGCACGGTATTGGGGCGGAGTAGCGGAAAGACTAAGATACCAGGAAAAATCCATCCGACCCTGAAGGTCGATAATTGGGGTAACGGGCAAAGAGAATTTTTTCCCAAGTTCGTAATCGTGGGGGTCGTGGGCGGGGGTAACCTTCATAATACCGGTACCAAATTTGGGGTCGACCTCGGGGTCGGGTATCACGGTCATTTTAATGGGACCAAGAAGACCGGGAATATCGAGGGTAGTACCGAGATAACTTTTGTAACGTTTGTCTTTAGGATTGGCGGCCAGGGCGGTATCGCGGAATTTGGTTTCAGGACGAACGGTGGCGATAGTGAAGGGACCGTACTTCATATAGTAAAGAGGGTCGGTCCGCTCGACGTTTTCGACCTCGATATCAGCGTAGGTAGTACCACAGACGGGACAATAGTTAACGATGTAGTCGTCGCGGTAGACGAGCCCGTCAGAATGGAGCTTGGCAAAGGTTTGCTGAACAGTAGCGACAACATCGGGATCGAGGGTGAATTTGTTTCGGGACCAATCGACACTGGCACCCATGCGGCGAATCTGACCCTCGATGAGATGTTTGTTTTCGTGGACAAAATCCCAGATAGCTTGGTAGAGAGAGTTGCGATCGAAATCAAAACGGGATTTCCCGGCTTTTTTTAGGTCGCGCTCGAAGGTGATTTGGGTTTCGGTACCGGCATGGTCGGTGCCGGGAATCCAGAGGGTGGGAACACCCTTCATACGGTGCCAGCGAATAAGAAGATCCTCGATGGCAATCATAAGAACATTACCAGTGTGCATTTTGCCCGAAGCATTTGGTGGGGGGAGAACGATAGTGAAAGGTTTTTTCTTCGGATCGACCTTGGGGGTGAAATAGCCGCCAGATTCCCACATTTGGTAGATGCGGGACTCAACCTTTGTATGATCGTATTTTGGTTCCATTAACTTACTTTATTTTAGCAATTAAAAAACCCGCTGTTTGCGGGTAGGTTTGTTTTAACCGAACCCTCCCGCTTAGAGCGAGTAGGCGACAGCAGGAACGACAAGCTTTTTAAACACGGTGAGCCCATTGTAGCGCGGTCGGAGCTACGAAGTCAATTAGTCCTAGTCTTGGGAGTAGGAAGGCTTGCCAGTATTTGAGATAGTTCGGTCAAGAGTTAGTCCCGCAGCGTAGCGAGAATCGTAGGCAGGTCGGGTTTGTCTAAGAACTCGCCAAAGGAAATCCCGAATACGGAGCCTTAAGCCACGTTTGGGCTCGAGGTCTTTGGTAGATGCTTCAACCATGATGCTATTTTATTATGGCTCGTTGACAAAGACAAATATGACTTCTAAGATCGGGCTAAATGAGAGCTAGAAGAATTATAAAGTGTTTCATTGTTTTAATTGGGCTGGGAGTAGTGATGGGACTTCCGCCTACTGTTCTGGCTACAGACGAGCTTTTAGCGGCTGGAACAGTAATTGACTCGGATTATGTACGAATGGCAGAAACCGTACAAGTGGATGGGGAAATAAAAGGGGACGCATTTCTTGTTGGGGGACTAGTGACAGTTAACGGAAAAGTGGACGGGGACCTTTTTGTTTTAGGCGGAAAGGTAAATATAAACGGACAGGTAGGAGAGAGCATTCGGGTTCTTGGAGGAGACGTAACCGTAAACACGGGAGTCGGGCGAAATATTCTTCTTCTATGCGGGAATTGTGTAGTGACCCAGAGAACGGATATCCCAGGAAGCTTACTAGTGGCTGCGGGAAATTTTGAGCTAGCTGCTTCCAGGATTGGGAAAGGATTTCGATACTTCGGGAATCGACTGTACTTGAATTCGGAAATTGCGCACGAGGCATTTGTGGTAGCGGAAGAGGAATTTTTACTGGGACCAAAGGCATCGGTATCGGGGGATTTAAAGTACACCGGAGGCAAAGAAGTGATAATTTCACAGGGAGCAACGGTGTCGGGGACGATTCTTTATCAGCGGGCCGAAGATGCAGAGGAGTTTCCGAGATTCTTTGGGGCAAAAGCGCTTCTGGAGAGCTACAAACGAGTGGAGCCGGTAGTTGAAGGCGTAAGAATTATTGTGTCCCTGGCAATTGGGTACTTATTACTAGGGCTTTTTTCAAAGTGGTTTGAAAAGGTAACGATGGCGATTTCGAAACGGCCAGTAGCAGCGCTTGGGTGGGGAATGTTAGTAGCAGCGGGACTTCCTGTAATTGCCGTACTTTTGGCAATAACGATTGTTGGGATACCGATTACAGTTATCCTGGCGATTATTGCCTACCTCGGGTACGTGGCGGCGGGCTATTTAGTTTCGTTTTATATAGGCCGAAGAGTACTACTACCCCGATTTGGGGAGAGGCGGGGATGGGCGATGTTAGTGGGGCTGGTAATATTTTACTTAATCGGACTAATCCCAGTTTTAGGTCAAACAATCAAAGTGGGGCTGTCGATTTGGGCCATTGGCGGAGCGGTGATTGCTTACCGGCAACCAACAATACTTCAGTTGGCAAATCCTTATGAGAAGCGGGAAGAGAGGGTAAGAAAAGGAATAGGAAGACCGAGAAAGCGAAGCTAGACTGAGAGAGCGGCGAGGATTTGAGCTTCAGTGATGGGACCTTGGCGAAGAATATGGGGAGTAGGGGTAGTGAGGTCGACAATTGTTGAAGGAGGGCGGGTTGGGAGGGGACCGGTATCGAGAGCCAGGTCAATTTGAGAAAGGAACTCCGGAGTAAATGAGGATTGAATAGCGGCTAAAGAGTAGGGATTTGGACCGCCAGAAGGATTAGCCGAGGTAGTGGTGTAAGGAAAATCAACTGAGCGAGAGAGGGCAAGGGTAATTGGAGAATTGGGGAGACGGATGGCTAATGTTGGGAGATTGCCGGAGACAGGATCGGGGACGTGGGATTTTCGGGGAAGAACGAGGGTTAAGGGGCCAGGGAGAAATTTTTCAAAGAGAACATGGGCGGAGCGATTGAACTCAACTAGAGAAAGAGCCATGGGGAGGTCTTTTACGCAAACAATAAGACCCTTTTTAAGATCGCGGGATTTAAGGGTATAGATTTTACTTATGGCAAGGGTGTCAAAGATATTTCCGGCGAGACCGTAGGCTGTGTCGGTGGGGTGGACAACAAGACCTGACGAACTGAGAACTTGAGCTGCTTCTAGAATTGACTGATCGAAACTGGCGGGAGTGAGCTTAAGAACTTTCATGGATGACAGAGCGAAAGTTTAGAGTAGGGTCGGCAGTTAAAAGAGGGGGGGAAATAGGTTGATAGTTAAAATAGGCGGCCGCGGCAATGTAAGTGGCGTTGTCGGTGCAGAGGGATAGAGGGGGAATGTGGACTGGGAGGGAGAGCTCGGTGGCGGCGGCAGAGAGATTTTGACGAAGAAGAGAGTTGGCAGCGACACCCCCAGCGAGAACAAGTGAGCTGGGAGGATGGACTTCGGCTGCACGGAGAAACTTAGTAACTAAACAGTCGACGACTGCCTCCTGAAGTTCGTGGGCAAGAAGGGGCTTAAAAACGGCGGGGTCGAGGCCTTCGGAGACGAGGCGACGGTACTGGGTTTGAAAAGCGGTCTTAAGGCCCGAGAAGGAAAGGTCAAGTGAGGGATCAGATTTTAAAGGGCGGGGGAAGGAAATGGTGAGCGAAGAAGCATTCGGGGAAAGTTTAACAGCCTCTTTCTCAATGAAGGGACCATACGGGTAAGGCAGACCAAGGAGACGACCACACTTATCGAAGCATTCACCGGCAGCGTCGTCCCTAGTAGAGCCGAGAAGCTCAAAGTCACCATGGTCTTTCATAAGAACAATTTCCGAGTGACCGCCACTGACTATTAAAACAAGCGCAGGGAAGAGGGGAGGGTTAGTATCGAGCCAGTTGGCGTAGATATGGCCGACGAGGTGGTTTATGGGGACAAGGGGCTTATTCCAGGCAAGGGAGAGAGTCTTAGCAGTTTCGACGCCGATAAGTAGGGAGCCGATAAGACCTGGACCATAAGTTATGGCAAGGGCGTCGATTTGGGAGGAAGTGAGGGCGGCTTTGTCTAGAGTTTTACTTATAACCGGAAGAATAAAGCGGAGTTGTTCGCGAGCGGTTTTGTCGGGAACCACGCCCCCCATCAGCTCATTAGACTTAAAACTAGTGGCTTTTTCCTGGGAGAGAAGACGAGTACCGTCTTCGACCAGGGCAGCAGCGGTTTCGTCGCAACTAGTTTCAATACCAAGAATAATCATAAGCGAGGCAATTATAACGTGTGGGATTAGGTTTTAGTGCCGCGAAGAAAACGGGCGGGCCAGGGAACGTAATTACTTCTAACAGTTTCATTTATGAGAGTCTCACCATTTCTAGTAACTTTGCGGTTAAAATAGGTAATGGCGCCGGGGTGGGCAGTATCCACTTGTTTGACCTGGCCGACAGGCAGAGTGGGATCATCCTCGTAAATGGGTTCAGGAGGGGCCGAAGTAGAAACGATAAAAGGGCCTTCGAGGGTAGTTTGACGGCCATCATCCGTGCCAAAGAACTCCATGGTAAGTTTATAAGTGGCAGTGTCGAAGGTGGTTTGGATAAGGATCCAATTACCGGTGTCGTTTTTAAACTTTAGGTCCGGAGATGGTGGATAAACGGTAGCGTCGAGGCCGGGCTTGAATCCGCCCTGCTCGTAGAAACCAACCCGATAAGAATGGGCGGCGCGCTCGACAATAGGGAGGCCGGAGTTTAGGGCGGCTCGGTAAACAGTAGTCGAGACCTGGCAGACGCCGCCGCCATCGTCGAGTACGGTTTTGCCTTTGAT
>CAZKPQ010000057.1:0-5441 GCA_964554695.1 uncultured Gammaproteobacteria bacterium
AAACGCTCCAACTACATCTAAACTCCCTTGAGTCCCTCCATCCTTCAGCCATTTCCAGTTTGGGAACTTATACGGCCCAATTACTAAAATCCCGGGGTCCTCAATTACCGTACCTTTAGAGATTGCCCCCGATTCTAATCCCGCCGTCGCCGTCACAATCTTAAATGTCGACCCCGGTGGATACGTCCCTGAAATTACCCGGTTAAAAAGCCGGCGCTCATTTCCGCTGAAAATTTCTCCGATCTTTCGCTGTCTCTCTTCTTGTTCAATCGTTAAGTCAGTAAACAGATTTGGGTCATACGCCGGGCTACTAGCCAAAACCAAGACTTCACCGGAAGTCGGGTTCGTGGCCACTACTGCCCCTGCCCGTCCTTCTAGGGCTTCCATCGCTGCTTTCTGGAGCTTAATGCTAATTGCCGTCTCTAGGTTCTTTCCCGGACGAGGTGATATTTCGGAAATTACTCGAAGCCTTTTACCTCCTGCATCGACTTCCACTAGCTCCTTGCCGTCTGTTCCCGAAAGCTGCTTTTCAAATTCTTCTTCCGCCCCGCCCCGTCCCACCCTGTCCCCCAACCGGTAGCTTCCGTCCTTTTCTAGCTCCATCTTCGTAATCTCGCTCACGTACCCCACTAGATGAGCCGTTACCTCAGAAAACGGGTAGTTTCTAATGGCATCAATCTCCAGGCTTTCTAGTTTCTCTAGTCCCCTAGCCTCAAGTGTAATTGCCTGATCTTTGGAAATTACTTGCGTTTCGCACGGATCAACCTGACACTTCCGGTAGCGGAAGGCCGGTAAGTTTTCTGTCAGCTTTACACCGTCCCTGTCTAAAATATTCCCTCTTTGTGCGTGTATCGGAATCTCCCGTATTCGGTTTCCATCAGCTAGTTCCCGGTAGTAAACCCCCTCTATTATCTGAAGCCGAGCTAGACTTGCCAGAAGAACCAAAAACGCTCCCACTATCCCTAGTCGAAGAATAAGAAGCCTTAAGGAGAAATCGCGCCCTTCTTGCTTGTGAGCCCGAAACTCCCGCCTCGCTCCTTTATATATCCCGTCTCCAATACTTTCACCAAGGGACATAGGCCTCAAAATTTGCTAACCAACCATACACTAACCCAAAAACTGTCGCAACTAACAGGGCCACCCTTAGACTCTTTCGGAATTTTGTCTCTAGCCAAAAAATCGCCACTACCAAGCCTAAAAGCCATACAGCCGTCATCCCCAAAGGCATTGCGTTAAATATGTCTTGTAGTAACCCACTCAAAAACGCCAACCAGAAAACCGCTCCTCGCTCCTTCACCACTCCTGCCGCTACCCCAACCACGACCGTCCCCCAAAAAACTGTCGGCCACTCCGAAAAAACTAATATCGCTAAAAGGCTAGCCAAATAGTACAAAAGCATATCCTAATAATCCTTATTCCAATTGCGAATAAAAAAACTATTCATAGAAAGAATATTATCCTTAGCTGACAACTACAAAGACCATTAAAAGTTCCCCATAGTTAACCTCTGATTCTACTGTCGCCTGAATAAAGATATCCGTCTGCGAAGATGTAATTTTACTCACCTTCCCAACCACTAACCCCGGTAAAATTTCGCCTTCCCCTGAACTAAGAACTGTGTCTCCCACATTTACCTTTTCATTTTGAGCTACCCGGTCAAGAACCATACTAGCACTAAATTGCCCGGTCACTAGTCCCGAAGCCTCTCCCACTCTAACCGGAATCTTTGACCCAGGCGAGATCGGCAACTCCACAATACTGCTTCTCGGAAATACTTTTGTCGTTCGGCCTACTAAATGCCCTAGGTAAACAACCGTCATCCCTTCCTTGATACCATCCTGACTCCCCACTCCAATCTCCATTCCCGATCCGACTCCCATGACCATCGCCGGAACTAGCCTTTCACTTCGTCGAGGCGCCGCTCCTAGTTGTGCCCGAAGATCCTTATTCTCTGCCTCTAACGCTTCTACTCTCTTTGCCGTCGCCAGAAGCTCTAAATTCCGCTGTTCCAGGTACCTCACCCTGGTCTCCCCGCTTCGCCAAAATCCTAAGAAGGACAACTCATCTCCCACCCTAACAACGCCTCCGTGAACCCCCCCTTTAATCGGATTTGTCGCAATTCCTGTTAGCCCCCTTACCGGTGTTAGGAGTCCCCCGATATCAAGTGTTATTAACAGAACCCCCATTCCCATAAGAACAAAAAACAGTCTCGAATTCTCGGTCGTTCTCATCGAAAACAGTATAAAATTGGGTTAATAATTATTCAATCTTTCCTATAAAGAAGTCTCCTGAGAGCTATTTTAAGCCTCCAGTTACTCGCACTCTTTCTAATAGCTTTTCGTCTATAAGGACTCTCCCGGTTCCCCGAACCACCGCCGTCAGTGGTTCGTCCGCTATCCAGACCGGCATTTTCGTCGCCCCCCCAATTGCTACATCTATATTTCGGAGTAAACTTCCGCCCCCCGCTAGGGCTATTCCTCGGTTAATGAGGTCCGAAACTAGTTCGGGTGGCGTTTCTTCTAATAGATCCTTAAGGGCTGTTATTATCTGATTAACGATCGGCCCTAACGCTTCTCGAATCTCCGACGATGAGATCTTAAGCGACTTAGGAAGACCGCTCTCAAGGTCCCGTCCTCGTACTACTGCATACTTTTCCTCTTCGTCCTTATTAGCATAGGCGTTTCCAATAGCAATTTTGACCTGTTCAGCTGTCGGTTGCCCAATAATGATGCCGTACTTTAGTCTAAGAAAACTAATAATTGCCTCGTCCATCTCGTCCCCCGCAATTCTAATAGACTTATTAACCACCACCCCCCCTAAAGAAGTCACTGCCATCTCTGTCGTTCCACCACCAATATCGACGATGACACTTCCCCTCGATTCGTGAATTGGCAGTCCAATTCCAATGGCCGCTGCCATCGGTTCTTCAATTAAGAACGCCTTCCGTGCTCCCGCGGCCAAAGCTGCTTCCTGAACCGCCCGCCTTTCTACCTCTGTTACTCCCGAGGGAATCCCCACCACTACCTTAGGCTTTGGAATCCTGGGGATAATCCCAGGCTGGCGGTGTACTAGTTTAATGTAATGGGAAAGCATTGCCGCCGTCGCATCAAAATCGGAAATTACCCCGTCTGCTAGCGGTCTAATGACGTTTATCGTTGCCGGCGCCCGTCCGAGCATACTTTTGGCTTCGCTCCCGACAGCAATTACATTCTTCCCTTTCTTGTGAATTGCCACCACCGACGGCTCTCGAATGACAATCCCCTTCTCCTTAATAAGAACGAGAGTATTCGCCGTTCCTAAATCAATCCCCATGTCATGTGACACTAACCCGAAAAGAAGATCAAGCATAAAAGCGATTGCAGTATACCAATCCCACCTGTAGAATTGAACACGTGGTAAAGTTCGCCCAAAACTTAATTCGGTACTCCTTCTTTGCCCTTTTCTTCCTAGTTCCTCTCGTTTTCTACTCCGGCTCCTACGAACTCTTCGAGTACAACAAAATGCTAACTGTCTATGCCGCCACTCTTCTAATTCTTACCTTCTGGTTAACCTCTCACCTTGCCAGTCACGGCTTTACCCTTAAGGGTTTTGTTAGACGAACCCCTCTTGATCTTCCCATTATCCTCCTTCTTCTAACTCGCCTTCTTGGAACTATCTTTAGTATCGACCCCCACGTTTCTCTTTTTGGTTACTATAGCCGCTTCCACGAAGGCTTCCTCTCTACCCTTGCCTACCTTACTCTTTACTACGCTGCCACCAGTAATCTTACCCGGGACGATCTTCGCCCCATTCTAACCTCGACCTTCCTGTCTGCCCTTGCTGTCTCCCTCTGGGGAGCCCTGGAACATCTCGGCGTCTCCCCCTCCTGTGTCATTATTTCTGGTCAAGCTAGTGTCGCCTGCTGGGTCCAGGATGTCCAAAACCGTGTCTTTGCCACTCTCGGCCAGCCCAACTGGATGGCCGCTTACCTCTGTGTCGTTATCATCCTTGCCATTACCTCCTGCCTTCGGCCTCTCATCCCTCCCCTCACTAAAGCCAAATTCCTTCTGCTTCTCGCCCTCTTCTTTTCGGCCCTTCTTTTTACTAAGTCTCGCTCCGGAGTCCTCGGACTTCTCGCCGGCCTTGGCACCGTTATTGTTTTTCTTCTCCCCAGGCTAACCTCTGAGCTTCTCAGCCTTTTTGACCGCTCTCCCCACCCTAAACCCGCTCATCCTCCCTCCCCCACCCCTCCACCCTTCTTGACCACAACCTTTGCCGGTCTTCTTATAGCCATTCTCACCATGGGTTTTATCTCAGGCATCTTTGGCCTTCCCTTTGCTCAAATCGAGAAATACTCTCTCGAACGCCTTCTTACCTCTTCCGCCACTCCCACTTCTCCCTCTAAGCCCCAAGTCCCCAGTCCCTACATCGATATCGGTATTAGTGAGTCCGGTGACATCCGTCGAATTGTCTGGGAAGGGGCCGTCAAAATCTGGCAGCGTTACCCAGTCCTTGGCTCCGGCGTCGAAACCTTTGCCTACGCTTACTACCTTGACCGCCCCGTTGCCCACAACATGGTCTCCGAGTGGGACTTCCTTTATAACAAGGCTCATAACGAATACCTCAATCTCCTCGCTACCACCGGCACCCTTGGTGTCCTCGCCTACCTTTCCTTTATTCTGGGAGTTCTTCTTTATGCCTGCCTAGGCCTTCTCAATCACTACTTCACTCTTACTTCCCCGAACCCTCACTCAAGACTAAGTAACTTTATTCCTATTCTTTCCGACCCCTCCGACTTTTATCTTCTTCTGGGGCTCTTGGCCGCTTTCGTTACCATTCTGGTTACAAACTTTTTTGGCTTCTCCGTTGTTATCATTGGCCTTTTCTTCTATCTCATCCCCGCCTTTATCTTTGTCCTTTCTAAGAAGCCCACTCCACCTTCTCCATCTTCCCCTCTTCAAACCTCCCACTATATCGCCCTAGGCTTAATCTACCTAGCAACACTTATCGGCCTTGCTAGTCTCCTTAATTCCTGGCTAGCTGATCGCGACTTTGCCTACGGCAAAAATCTCGACTCTGTCTCCGAATACGTCGCCGCCTACCCCTACCTTCTCCAAGCCGTCGAGAAAAACCCGGGCGAGCCAACATTTAGAGACGAACTCTCCTATAATCAGGCCGTCCTGGCTAACCTTCTCTTTGCCGAGATAAGCCAAAGTACTGCGTCGGGCCTCGCTTCTGCCTCGGCCGAAGAAAAGCTCCAAGTTACCATCCCTGGTCTTGGCATTCCTCTTAAAGACTTAGTTAACACCTCAATAACTAACTCTAACCAGGTCGTCGCTGCCTCCCCCAACTCTATGCCCTTCTGGAAAACCCGGACGAAAACCTTCTACACTCTAGCCTCAATTGACCCAAGTTACCTTCTTCCAGCCCTTGACGCTATTCAAAAAGCCGCCCGCCTGGCT